>CACYBP010000055.1 GCA_902772625.1 Oscillospiraceae bacterium | reverse complement strand
TCGCTTCTGAAGCCCGACCCGGGCGAAATGAAAAGGATCGCGGGGATCGGCCTTCCCGCCGCGGTGCAGAACATCGGCAACGCCGTGGCGGCTCTGGCGGTGCAGTCCTCGGTCAACTTCTTCGGCCCCTCCTTCATCGCGGCCAATTCCATCGTCACCAAGGTCGACGACCTTCTTTATATCCCCATCATGGCCCTCAGCACGGCGCTCTGCACCTTCGTGGGACAGAATATGGGCGCCTTCCGGATGGACCGGATCAAAAAGGGGATCAATCAGAGCATCGCCTTTCTCACCGCGCTGGGCGTCCTTCTGACGGCGATCCTGATTTTCTGCCGGAGCCTTCTCCCCAGGCTTTTCACCGACGAGGAGGACGTGATCTCCTACGCCGCCTCCGGGATCTTCATCATGTCCTTCGTGTGCCTTTTCCACGGCACCGACCGGTGTCTGGTCAACGCCATGCGCGGCGCGGGCAAGTCGGTGGTGCCCATGATCACCGCCCAGTTCGGCGCCTTTTCCCGGATCCCCCTGGCCTACTTCCTCGGGGTGAAGACCGGCGACTGGCACGGGATCTTCTGGGCTCTGCTCATCGCCTCCTTCCTCCGGGCGGCGGCCATCGCGGTCTATTATTACGGCGGAGGATGGAAGCGCGCGGTGAAGAAATTTGAAAGGCTTCACGCCGCGGAGGGCGAAAAGCGGGAAACCGAGACTTGATCCGGCGCGCTCCCGCGCGATCAGGCAAGCTCTTTCATAAAACAGCAAGAGACGGCGCGGTCAGACCGACCGCGCCGCGTTTTTTCTTTTTTCTCCGGGCGGTCAGAAGCACTTGCCCAGCCGCGCCGACCGGCAGGAGTCGATCTTTCCGCAATGGTAGCAGAGCTCGTTTTTCGAGACGCCGTCCCGGAAGAATTCCACGACGTTTTCGGCCGTGGTCTCCGCGATGGCCGAAAGCGCCTCCTCGGTGAGGAAGGCCTGATGCGAGGTGACGATGACGTTGGGCATGGAAAGGAGCCGCGCCAGAACGTCGTCCTCCATGATATGGCCCGACACGTCCTCGAAGAAGATATCGGACTCCTCCTCGTAAACGTCAAGACACGCCGCCCCGATCACGCGGGACTTGATCCCCTCCAGAAGGGCCTCGGCGTCCACCAGAGCGCCGCGGGAGGTGTTGATCAGCACCACGCCCTTTTTGAGAAGCGGCAGGCTGTCCTTCCCGATCAGGTGCCGCGTCTCCTCGGTCAGGGGGCAGTGCAGCGAGATCACGTCGCTTTCCCGGAGGATGGTCTCCAGATCCACGTAGGGGAAACCGGCGTCCTTCGCCGGGAACTTGTCGTAGGCGAGGATCTTCATCCCGAACCCTTTGGCGATGTCGATGAAGGCTCTGCCGATCCGGCCAGTGCCGATCACGCCCACGGTCTTGCCGTGAAGCTCGAACCCGGTCAGGCCGGCAAGGCTGAAATTGAAATCCCGGGTACGGTTATACGCCTTGTGGATCCGGCGGATCGAGGTGAGAAGCAGCGCGAAGGCGTGCTCCGCCACGGCGTGGGGCGAATAGGCCGGCACGTGCACCACGTGCACCTTGCCGTAGGCCGCGCGCACGTCCACGTTGTTGTAGCCCGCGCACCGGAGGGCAACCAGCTTCACGCCCATTTCATGGAGCTTGTCGAGCACCTTTTCGTTCACGTCGTCGTTGACGAAGACGCACACGCCGTCGTAGCCGCGGGCAAGCTCCGCCGTGTCTTCTCCGAGCTTTGCCTCAAAGAAGCGGAATTCCACTCCCTTTTCCTTTCCCGCCCGTTCCAGAGCCGGAATATCGTAGTTTTTCGTATCGAATACCGCGATCCTCATGTCTCTCTCCTCTCCCGCGCCGGGTCCCGTTTTCGGAGGCTTAGGCCGGCCGGTCCTTTTTTAGTTTACCACAAAATCCGGAAAAAGTACAGAGAGGATTCCCATGATCCGGAGAAAAGCTTTCGGGAGGCGCGGCGCTCTTTCCCGGCCGCTTCTTTTTTCCGGAAAGGCGCGATTTGAATAAGCCTCTCTTGCCTTTTTCCGCGCGGTTCTGTATAATAGAGGCGTCAGGCACAAAGAATGAACGACGGAGGTAACGAACATGTATCCTTTCAAGATCGGCGTCATCCCCGAAAGCTTCCGGGTGGAACGGTTCCTGTCTCTGGAAAAGGCCGCGTCCATCGGCGCGAAGGGCGTGCAGGTCTACGCCACCCACGACGATTTCTGCCAGGAGAGCCTCACCAAAGAGGAGAAGAAAGCCTTCCTTTCCAAGCTTGGCGAGCTGGGTCTGGTGGTTTCCGCGCTCTGCGGCGACTTCGGCAAGGGCTTTACGAATCCCGCGCTCAACAAGATCTACGTGGAAAGAAGCAAGAGAGTTTTGGATCTCGCCATGGAATTCGGCACCAACGTGGTGACCACCCACATCGGCAAGGTCCCCGACGACGATTCCTCCGACACCTATAAGATCATGCAGGAGGCCTGCGGCGAGCTTGCGGCCTACGCCGATTCCCTCGGCGCCCACTTCGCCGTGGAGACCGGGCCCGAAAAGGCCCTGGTCCTGAAGAAATTCCTCGATTCGCTGGGCTCCACCGGCGTCGCGGTCAACCTCGATCCCGCCAACCTCACCATGTGCGTGGGCGACGACGCGGTGGAGGCGGTCTACACCCTGAAGGATTACATCGTCCACACCCACGCCAAGGACGGCGTCATGATCCACGGCGAACCCAACCGCCCGTGGCAGGAGCTGCCGCTGGGCCAGGGCGGCGTGGACTGGCCGAATTATCTCAAGGCTCTGGACGAGATCGGCTACAAGGGCTTTTTGACCATCGAGCGCGAATGCGGCGACGACCCGGAGGCCGATATCCG
>CACYBP010000054.1 GCA_902772625.1 Oscillospiraceae bacterium | reverse complement strand
TCCATCAGCTGGGCGAGGTTCACCGGATCGGCCAGTCTTCCGTCCCGGGCGATATGGAGCATGACGATCCCCCCGAGCTCGTCCATCAGCCTCAGCTGGGCGGGGGTGAGAAAATCGTAAATGCGGATCTCCTTCGGGGGGATGTAGGAGGGGGCGTAATTGAGATAGGGCTTCAGCCCGGTGAAGCCCCGGGCGAAGGCGGCGCGGATCTCCTCCTCGCCCGTCTCGGGTCTGACGCAGTAGAAGGCCGGAAGACCGGTCTTTCGGATCAGCCCCTCCACGTAGGCGTTGCCGCGGTCAAGATGGCAGGTGGGCGTGGTCATCAGCACCGCCCGGACCTTCTTTCTCGGGAACATGGCGGCGTAGGAGCTTTCCAGATCCTCGAAGGAGCAGTCGGGCGCCACCAGATCGGGCCAGGAAACGAGGCTTTCCGGGTGGGAAAAGCCCTCCCGGCAGAAGGGGGTCCAGAGATGCACGTGGGCGTCCACGATGACCTCCGGCAGGAAATCCCGCAGCTTTTCTTCGTAGACCCGCGCGTCGTACGCGGTGGGCTCGATCCCGAACATGGTCTTTTCCTCTTTTCTTTTGACTTGTCTTTTTTCCGGGCGTTCAGCGCCGCCCGTCCCTTTCGCCCATCCCGAGGGCGGCGGGGAGAAGCGCGCGGTAGCGCGCCGCCTTTTCGGCGTAGTATTCGAAAAGCGTCTGATCCAGAAGCGCGAGGGGGCGGGTAACGGCGGCCTTCCGGGCGTCGGCGTAATCGGAGAAGGCGCCTTCTCCCACCGCGGCGATCATGGCCGCGCCGACGGCCGCGGCGTCGGGCTCCCGGGAAACCAGGATCTCGCATCCGGTGATATATCCCAGAAGCTCGCACCAGAACCGGCTGCGGGAAGCCCCGCCCGACATGGTCATCCGGCGGATCTCCACCCCGGCCTTCCGGAATTCCTCCAGGACCAGGGCGGTCTCAAAGCCCACTCCCTCCATCAGGGCGCGGGCGATATCGTATTTGTCGTGGCGAAGATCAAGCCCGGTCAGGGTCCCCTTCATCTCCGGCTTTCCGTGGGGAAAGCCCGCCCCGGCCAGGTAGGGAAAGAAGAAAAGCTCCCGGGAGGAATCGCGCCGCGCTTCGGCTTCCCGGTCCATGACCGAAAAATCGTCCCCGACGACCCTTTTGTACCATTTCAATACCGAGCCCGCGCTGGCAAGCGACGCGATGGCACCCCAAAGCCCCTTCACCGGATGGATCCCCGGCGCGAGGTGGGAGGGGGTAAAGAGCGGGCGGCCGGTGACGCCGAGCACCACCCAGGCGGTGCCGGTGGCCAGAAGCAGGTCGCCCTCGTTCACCGCGCCGACGCCCAGGGCGGCGCAGTACTGATCGTGGGCGCCATTGTAGACCCGCACCCCGGGGGAAAGGCCGAAGGCCTCCGCCGCGGCGGGGGAAAGGGCGCCCAGGGGCGTTCCCACCGGAAGGACCTCCGGAAGCCTTTCGGGAGAAAGGCCGATAAACGAGAGGATCGCGGGGTCGTAAGCCCCGGAGCGGATGTCGTAAAGCTGGCGGATGGCGGTGTTCGTGGGATCCGAGACGAACCGGCCGGTAAGGCGTTTCGTCATGAATTCCAGCGTGGAGACGAAGCATGCGGCGTCCCGGAACAGAGCCGGCTCGTTCCGGCGGAGCCAGAGGATCTTCGCCGCGTCGAGATCGGGACCCGGACGCCATCCGGATTTGTGATAGATTTCCTCGGCGCCGAGGGCGTCGGAAAGCTCCTTTGCCTCGGCCGACGCGCGCATGTCCATCCAGGTCAGGGCTGCGCGTAACGGCTCTCCGCGCCCGTTCACCGGGAGCATACTGGCCCCCTGGGTGGAAAGCGAGAGGGCGGCCACCTCCCCGGGATCGGGAAGGAGGGCAAGCGCCTCGCGGCAGGCCGCGGTCGAGGCGGTAAACCAGTCCCCGGCGTTCTGCTCCACCCGGCCTTCGCCGGGGAAGGAAAGCTCGTATTCCCGGTATCCCCGGGAAAGCACCCTGCCCGCGCGGTCGATGACGGCTGCCTTGGCGCCGGTGGTGCCGACGTCCAGACCGAGGTACAGCATGGGATCGCTCCTTTCCCCTCGCGGGAGTTTTTCTTTTCAGAGAAGCCCGGCGATCAGGTCCGCAAGACGGGAAAGCGCCTTTTCCGAGGAGATCACCGGCGGCTTCAGAAGCACCGCGGGCGGGCAGTCGGCCTTATATAGCTGGGCGCTGGCGTCCACGGCGCGGGCGTTGAGCTTTTTGGCGAAATCGGCGGCCTTTTCCACGTCGGAGAAGTGAAGCCCCAGAAGATGGCCTTCGCCCTCCACCCGGAGAAGAACACCGGGATGCGCCTCCCGGACCTTCTCCAGAGCCTCCCGGAAGGAGGCGGCGAGGGAGGCGATCCGCGCGCCGTTTTCCCGGACGAAGGTCATGGTGACAAGATACGCGAGCGACGCCAGCTCCTCCTGCCCGTTGGTGACCAGGGCGCCGAACTGGTTGAGGGTGTCCATGGGGGCGGTGGTGAGGATCTTGCTGGCGGGATACTCGCCGCCGGGAAAGCCCTTGCCGATGACGGCGAAATCGGGCTCCAGACCGTACTGCCGGAAGAGGAAAAAGCCGTCGTACCACATGCAGGACTGGATCTCGTCCACCAGGGTCGGGGTGTCGGTCTCGCGGCAGAGGGCGTAGACCCTTTGCAGATAGTCTTTTTCCAGGCGCACCGCGCCGTAATTCATCAGGACGATCTCGTGGAGGAAGCCCGCGGTCTTGAAGGGCTTTTCATTATAAAGACGAAGCTTTTTCTCAAAATCCTCCGCGTCGTTGATCGCCACCGGGACGACCTTATAGAGCCCGGCCTCCTCAAGGTTCCGGTCAAGCCCGGGCCAGAGCCCCCGGAAGGTCTGGGTGACGACGGTGGTGCCGTGATAATTGCCGCCGCGGCCGCCCTCGCGGTCGGCCATGACGAAGAACACCGGGATCCGCCCCTCGTAAGGCGGGGCGGGGAAGGTGGGATCCAGCCGGTAGAACCGGGCGAGCATCATTTTGACCCCGGCTTCCACCGCGAGGCTTCCGGTCTCAAGGCTGATCACCCGGTTGAGGACGTGCTCCCGGGTTGAAGAGACGATCCGGGAAAAGCCCTCCTCGTCCTCCCAGGCAAGCCCCGCGGCCGATTGGATCAGCCGCTTTTCCAGAAGACGGGTGACGTAGCCCCTGGTGTTGTTGTGGGTGGCGTTCGGGATCCCCAGCGCCCGGGCGTTGTCGATCAGGCGGTATCCCGGGAAGCGGTGGCCCAGAGAGGCGTGGTAATGCTCGCTCTTGCCGATGAAATAGAGTCTGCCGTCCTCGCCGATCCGGTACGGGCCGAAGCCCGACACCGGGGCGGAGGCCTTGTGCATGGCCTTCCGGAAGGCGTCGGTGGGCGCGCCGTCCAGATCGTTTTCAAAAGGCGGGATCACCCTTTTTCCCACGTCGGGAAGAAGGGCGTCGGCCTTTTCCTGAAGCGAAAGCGGGTAAAAATCGATTTTTTCCTCCGCGAGATCCCGGGCTTTCCCCGGCGGAAGCAGGGAAAAAAACCCGTTGGCGGCGACAAGAGAGTCGGTATAATCCTTTCCCAGAAGGTCGGAAAGGGAAAGAGAGGGAGAAAGAAAGCTCACGGCCGGTGTCTCCTTTACGCATGATTTCAGATTGATTCAGATCTCGGAAAGCCGCACGACCCTGCCCTCCCGTTGGGAAACGAGCGCCGCGGTCTGCAGCCGGTGGGAAAGGCGGGTCTCCTCCGGGCGCAGAACGCCGAAGGAGGGCGTTCCGCCTCCGAGCTCGGTCATAAAGGCGGCCCACATCTGCAAGATCGCGTCGGGAAAGCCGAATTCGAAGATGCCGCCGGTGACGGTGGGGATCATGGGCTTGTAGCCGACGCCGATCCGGCACCAGGCCTGCTCCCGTCCCCAGGAGTCCGTATAGAAAAAGGCATTGGGATCGTCGGTGGTGAAGCGCGCCGAGGAGCGCATCCCCAGAACCTCCAGAGACCAGCTGTTGGTGGCGCCGGGGGCAAGGCGCATGGTACGCATCAGAAGGGGGAAGGTCCCGCCGTCCGCGTCGCGCACGTCGGAGATCAGAAGGGCGTTGTCCCAGGTCAGGCAGGGCGCTCTTCCGCCCTTTCCGTCGGGGCGCTCGGTGACGATATTGGAAAGCTTCGCAAAGACGTTTTCGGGGATCCATCCCATCCGGAAGGGGACGTGCTCGACGTGGATGCCGAGATCGCCCATGCATCCGTATTCGCCGTTGAGCTCCACCTTTCGCTTCCAGTTGATGGGCTTTTCGGGATCCATGTCGCTGGAATGGCAGAAGGAGGAGCGCACCTCGATGATCTTCCCGAATTCATGCTCCCGGATCCGGCGGATCAGTTCCTGGCACCCGGGATAGTAGGGAAACTCGCTGGAGCAGCGCACCGTCACCTCCGGGTGACGCGCGAGGGCCATAAGGATCCGGTCGTTTGCGGCCTTGTCGATGCCGAAGGGCTTTTCGCCGAGAAGGTGCTTTCCGGCCTCGATGACGTCGATATACACCCTTTCGTGAAGCGCGTGCGGGACCGCGGCGTAGATCGCGTCGATCCCGGGATCCGAAAGAAGCTCGCGGTAATCCGCGGTGCTGATCCGCACGCCGGGGAAATTCCCGGTGAACCATTCCCGGGCGCCGGGGACCGGGTCGGCGACGCCGACGATCTCGGGACGGGGGATATCCTCTGAAAGCTGGCTCCAGCGGGCGGCGGCTCCGGCGAATTCCCTGCCCATCAGGCCGCATCCGATCACGCCGAAGCGCACGGTCTTTTTCACGGGATCACTCTCCTTCCGGCGGGAGGAAGAGGCTTTCCCCGCCTCCCGTTCCGGTGAAATTATAGCACGGCGGAAAAAGGGGTGTCAATCGTTTTCACGGTGAAAAAGCAGCTTTTCCGGGGAGGGCTCCGCTTTACATCGGGCGCGGGGCGTGATAGAATAGCGGGGAAGAAACCAGACGATCCGCAGAACGGGAAAGGAACCGGATGATGAAGCTTCCCTTTGGAAAAGAAAACGAAAGACTCTTTTTTGACGGCGCCATGGGCACCATGCTGCAGGCCGCGGGCCTTGCTCCGGGAGAATC
>CACYBP010000053.1 GCA_902772625.1 Oscillospiraceae bacterium | reverse complement strand
GGGGCGCACGGAAGAGGAATTCCTCCGCGCCTATGACGATTCCCGATATCCTCACCCGTCTCTGACGGCGGACAATCTGATCTTTTCCTTCGGGAAGGAGACCGAGCTGCTTCTGATCCGGAGAAAGGGGCACCCGTATCTCGGCTTCTGGGCGCTGCCCGGAGGCTTTGCCGAGCCGGGGGAAAGCGTGGAGGAGACCGCCCGGCGGGAGCTTTGGGAGGAAACCGGCCTTTCCGGTCTCAGAGCCGAGAGCGCGGGTTTTTTCTCCGCGCCGGGGAGGGATCCCCGGGGATGGGTGGTCAGCCAGAGCTTTCTCGCCGACGTGGGTGAGAGAAAAAGCGAAGTGAAGGCGGGGGACGACGCGGGAGACGCGCGCTGGTTTACGCTCTCGCCCGCCCGGGAGGGGGAGACCCTTTTCTATAGTCTTCAAAACGGCGGGATCCCGCTTTCGGCCAGGGTGCGGATCGAAGAGGAGGACGGGCTTTCGGGAAGAAAGCTCAGACGCCTTTCGCTTCTGGAAAGCCGGGGACTGGCCTTCGATCACGGCCTTGTGATCGCGGACGGGCTTCTGCGCCTTGCGGACGGAGGGAAAATACGCTTTGACGATGAGACTTGACCGGTGCGAGCTCTGCCCCCGGCGGTGCCTCGCGGACAGGACCCGGGGAGAAAGAGGCTTCTGCGGTGCGGGAGACGCGATCCGGATCGCCCGGGCGGCGCCTCATTTCTGGGAAGAACCCTGCCTTTCGGGAAAGCGGGGCTCGGGCACCGTGTTTTTCTCCCATTGCACCCTGGGATGCGTCTACTGCCAGAACGACGGGATCTCCCACGGCGGCGCGGGACGGGATATCACCCCCGAAAGGCTGCGTGAGATCTATTTTGAACTGATCGAAAAGGGCGTGCACAACATCAATCTCGTGACGCCCACCCATTTTCTGCCCCTGATCCTGCCGACGCTTGCGGAGCTTCCGGTGCCGGTGGTGATGAACTGCGGGGGATACGAACGGGTCGAGACCCTTCGGGAGCTTCGGGGGTGCGTCGGGATCTATCTGCCCGATTTCAAATACGCTCTCCCCGAGACGGCGGAGACCTATTCGATGGCCGGGGATTACCCGGAGCGGGCGCTGGAGGCCGTGGAGGAGATGATCGCCCAGGTCGGAAAGCCGCGCTTCGACGGAGACGGGATGATGACAAGCGGCGTGATCGTCCGGCATATGATCCTGCCGAATGAGATCCGGAACAGTCTTCGGGTGCTGGAGCTTCTCGCCTCCTCCTTTCCGAAGGACAGCTTCCTTCTCAGCCTGATGAGCCAGTACACCCCGGCGGGCCGCGGAAAGGAGATCAGACGCATCTCCCGCCGCATCACCCCTTCGGAATACGGCCGGGTCCTCCGGAAAATGGAGGAGCTCGGTTTTGAGGCGGGCTACACGCAGGAGCTTTCCTCCGCCAAAGAGGAATACGTCCCGCCCTTCGACGGGACGGGAGTATAGCTTTATAAAAATATCTTGTGACGAATTGCGTGAAATAGCATTATATAGCGTAAAGCAATAGACTGACAGCATAAGGAAAGACAGGAAGGGAGGGGGAGAAAGGTGCCGAAGCTGCTTCTGGTGGACGGGAGCAATCTGCTCTTTCAGATGTTCTACGGAATGCCGGCCCGGATCGTGAACGGGGACGGGAAGGCGATCCAGGGGACTTTGGGCTTTACCGGCGCGCTTCTGAAGATCGTCCGTATGACCTCTCCCACCCATATGGCGGTGATCTTCGACGGAGAGCATAAAAACGCCCGGAGGGAGATCGACGAAGACTACAAGGCGAATCGCCCGGATCTCGGTGAGGTCCCGGAGGAGGAAACCCCGTTCTCCCAACTGGAGGACGTCAAGCGCGCGCTGGATCATCTCGGGATCCGGTGGTTTGAGACCGTGGAAAACGAGACCGACGACGTGATCGCGGCCTACGCTTTCTCACGGGAAGGAGATGAGAAGATCGTGATCGCCTCTTATGACAGCGATTTTTTCCAGCTGATCGGGGAGAAGGTGACGGTGCTTCGTTACCGGGGCGTGAAGACGGCTTTCCTGACGCCCGGGACCCTGCGGGAAAAGCTCGGCGTTGAACCGTGGCAGTACGCCGGGTTCAAGGCGCTTACCGGAGACGGCGCCGACAGTATCCGGGGAGCAGAGGGGATCGGCCCGAAGACCGCCATGCGTCTTCTCGGGACGCACAAAACGCTGGAGATTCTTCTGGAGAAGGCGGGGGAGCTTCCGGAAGGAGCGGTGAAGGCGTCACTTCTCCGGAATAAGGAGCGGCTTCGGAAAAACCTGCGCCTGATCCGGTTAGATGGGTCGGCTCCGCTTCCTTTTTCCCGGGAAGAGCTGTGTTTTTCCGATCCGGGCGTCACCACGAACGAAGCGCTCCGCGGGATAGGGCTTTGAAACAGGGAGAAAACACGGACCGCAAAGAGCGGAAAGATCTTCGGATATCTGCAAAAAATGACAAAACTCCAGCTTTAGAAAATATAAATATATATAGATATATATAATAATATATTCATATATAGCGAAAAGCTAATTATATAATGCGGATAATCGAGGAGAAATTACAAATAGCTATATATGGCGGCAAACAGAGACAGTCAGACCGGCAGCACGGGAAAAGAGGCTTTCCGGGAGGACGGCAGATTTCGGATGACGAAAGGCTTTTCGCGGCGAAGCGCCTGAAAAAAAGCGGGAGGCGTTTTCGAGGCATTCCCGGCAAAAAGGGACTTTGAGGCAGACGACAACCGGCTGAAAAGAATGGAAAGAGGCGTGACCGTCCGGTCACGCCTCTTTTTGTCTGTCCGTTTCGGATGCTGGGGTGCAGAATCCGATGCTCGCTATACCTGCGGACAAGGTAATACCGTCTCAAAACGCGCGTTTTATAATCCTAATTCCGCATAGATCCTGTGGATGAACGGAGATTTATAGGCAATATACCTATCTATGTCGCAGGGGTATTTTTTGGCTCCTTCTTCTTTGATCCTGCCGTATTCCCGCACAGCGTCAGGATGAGCCCGAAGATAATCTCTAAAGGCAAGGTGTCTTTTCAGCTCCGGCGAATCCTCCGGGCATACATATAAATGGTGTTTCTTCAAATGCTCTTTGCCGTCGTATTTGAATGCCTCTCGTCCAACGATGCCGAGATTGCCTTCATGCCGATAGCCAATTTCCCCCAAGGCGGATACAACGCGTTCCAGATCGGTGTAATCTTTTATCACAACATCGATATCAATAACAGGTTTTGCAGACAAGCCCTGCACAGAAGTGCTGCCGACATGTTCGATCCTTAATGCCAGCGGCCCAAGAGCATTGAGAAGTTCGGATCGTATTCTTTGGAAATCCTGTTTCCATTGCTCATCGTACGGAAGGACGACGACACGCTTCGTGATCATTATATCACACACCTTCAGATTTTGATTTGATGAG
>CACYBP010000052.1 GCA_902772625.1 Oscillospiraceae bacterium | reverse complement strand
GCGCGAGCCCGAGCCGGAATTCTACATCACCGAATGCACCTGGATGCGCAAGCACGGCTGGCGCACCCCCGAATGGAAGCTGATCGTTTCGCTGGAGCCCGATTTCCACTTCAAGCCCATGCTGGAGCTCTATAACCTGATCGTCGACCCGGAGGAAAACCACAACGTGGCCGACGAAAACCCCGAGATCGTCGCGGCGCTCCGGGCCCGGATGGAGGCCTTCATCGCGAAACGCGAAAAAGAGGTGGGGCGCACCGCGCCGATCTACCGGAACTTCCTGGCCAACGACCGGCCCTTCACCTCCTCGGAGGAGGCTTACAACGGGAAATACATCGGCGGCATCGCCGACGCGGTGAAACTCCAGAAGCAGGACAAAGAAAAGTAAAGAAAGACAAGGAGGAAAGCGCATGCTGAGAGTGTGTGTGATCGGCATGGGTCACATCGGAAACCTTCATGCCACGATCTACAAGGAAGACGAAATGGTGGAGCTCTGCGGCGTCTGCGACCTGATCGAGGAGCGGGCGAAGGCCGCCTCCGAGCGCCTCGGCGTCCCCTACTGGCTGGACGCGCCCACCATGCTCCGGGAAGTCAAGCCCGATCTGGTCTCGGTGGCCACCGGCGGATACGAATATTCCTCCGACCACTGCCTCCCCACGATCCAGGCCCTGGAGGCCGGGTGCCACGTGCTGTGCGAAAAGCCCATCTCCAACTCCATCGAGGACGGACGGCGGATGGTGGCCACGGCCAAAAAGCTTAACCGCTGCTTCGCCCTGGATTTCAACCACCGCTTCACCCCCGCCGCCCGCACGGCGAAGAAGTGGCAGGAGGAGGGAAGGCTGGGCGATCTGCTCTTCTGCAACATGGCTCTGTGGATCGGCAAGCCCCAGCCCCTGGAATCCCCCTATTATCATCTCAAGGCCCTGAACCCCCACTCCTGCGAGATCATCCGCTACTTCATGGGCGACGTGGAGGCGGTGCAGTGCTTCGCCATGAAAGCGCCGGGCCGCAACATCTGGTCCACGGCCTCCATCAACATGAAGTTCAAATGCGGCGCGGTGGGTCACCTGACCTCCAGCTACGACATCGCCCGGGGTCATCCCATGGAGCGGTGCGAGGTGGCCGGACTCAAGGGCCGCCTGGTCTTCGAGGATATGTGGCGCGAGGCCACTCTTTACCCGGCGGGAGACCCGGTGAAGCTGGTGTACACCAACCCGGTTTTCGGCGGCTATTCGAATTTCGACGACACCTTCCGGGAGAGGATCCGCTGCTTCGTGCGCGCGGTGGCGGCCGGCACCCGTCCCGAGGACATCGACGGCAGCGGGCTTCAGGGTCTGAAGGCCCAGATGATCATCCACGCCGCCATCGAATCGCTGGACACCGGGAGGGTGGTCTATCTCGAGGAAATGTTCCCCGACGTCTACGCCTGAGGCGTTTATCAAAACCACAACCACATTGAAAGGAACCGGAAGGAGAAAACTATGGCAATCAAAGTAGCGATCGTCGGTATGGGCGGCATCGGCAACACCCACGCCCGCGTGTATATGGCCAATCCCCTGGCCGAGCTGGTCGCCGTGTGCGACCTGGTAAAGGAAAAGGCCGACAAGGCGGCCGAGGCCTACGGCTGCCGCGCCTTCTACGACGAAGAGGAAATGCTCAAGGCCATGCCCGAGATCGAGGCGGTGTCGGTCACCACCTCGGGCTACGACAACGGATCTATGCACTTCGAGCCCGCGATGCTGGCCCTTTCCTACGGCAAGCACGTGCTGGTGGAAAAGCCCATCTGCGCCGACGTGCGCGACGCGCGGGAGCTTGTGGCCTACGCCGAGAAGCAAAAGCTCTATCTGGGATGCGATCTGAACCACTACTTCACCGGCCCGGCCTACGACGCCGACAAAATGATCGCGAACGGCGACATCGGCGAGCTGGTCTACTGCATCCACAAAGTTGGCTTCAACGGCAGTGAAAAGAAGTACGGCGGCGTGGGCTCGCCCCGCTGGCAGACCCCCTATTCCCACATCAAGGCCTTCTGCGCCCATCCCTTCAGCGTGATGCGCCACTTCTGCGGCGACATCGTGGGGGTGCAGGCCTTCCTGTCCAAGCCCGGCGTGCGCGCCACCGCCATGGATCCCATGCTTTCGATCTGCTCGATCCACGTGAAATTCGCGAACGGCGGCGTCGGGTATCTGCTCAGCCAGCGCGGCGACGCCATGTTCGGTCTGGGCGGCTGGTGGAGCTACGAGCACGCGGGGACCCGCGGCACCTTCTGCATCGAAAATGCGGTGGAGAAGCTCCATTACTGGGACGTGGACAAGGTGGAAAACCCCGGCATGGCTTCCCCGTCCCCGGTGACCAAGGATTACGGCGTCTCGGATTTCGGTAGCACCTTCCCCAACCGCATCGGCGCCTTCCTGGAGGATCTTCAGAACAAGGTCCCGCGCGAATACCTCCGCGCCTCCGGCAGAGACGCTCTGGCCACCCTGGAATACACCTTCGCGGCCATCAAGTCCTATGAAAACGGAGGAGTCCTGGTGGTGCCGGAGATGCTCCCGCCGCTCCACGGCGATATCACCAGAGTCTGGTAATCCATGAATTTTCTTCTGATCAACGCCGATCAGCTGCGGCACGACGCGGTGGGGTATCGGGGTCTTCGTCCGGTGAAGACCCCGAACCTCGACCGCCTCGCCCGGGAAAGCGTCGATTTCGCGGAGGCCTTCACGCCTCTTCCGGTGTGCTCCCCGGCGCGTCAGTCGATCCTCACCGGTCTTCATCCCGACAGCCTCGGCGCCCAATGGAATTACGATTTTATCCCCACCCCGCGGCTTGATCCCGCGCTTGCCTGGCCGAAAAGGCTTCAGGACGCCGGGTGGAACACCGGATACGTTGGCTCCTTCCACGTGATCCCCGAGCGCGACGCCCGCCCCTACGGCTACGGAGATTTCGTAAGCAGCGGGGAGCACAAGCGCCTTCTCGCCGAAAAATACCCCGACGCCGTCTATTCCGGCGGGTGGTTCGGCTGCAAAAGCCCCATCCCTCTGGAGGACAGCGCCACCCACTGGACGGCCGGAAAGGCGATCTCGCTGCTTCAAAAATACGTCGCAGGGGACAAGCCCTGGCACCTCTGGGTGGATTTCGAGGAGCCGCACCTCCCCTGCCGTCCCTCCGCTCCCTTCGACGGGATGTACGATCCCTCGTCGATCGAGCCCTGGCCGGGGTACGGCGATCTCTTTCTTGACAAGCCCTATATCCACCGCCAGCAGACCTGGAGCTGGGACACCGAGAGCTGTTCCTGGGAACAGGACTTCGCCCCCATGGTCGCCCGGTATTTCGGCGTGATCAGCCAGCTGGACGACGCCATCGGAAGGATCCTCGCTTTTCTCCGCGAAAGCGGGGCCTATGACGACACGCTCATCGTCTTCACCTCGGACCACGGGGACATGTGCGGGAGCCACAACATGCTGGACAAGCACTACGTGCTCTACGACGACATCATCCGCGTGCCGCTTCTGGTGAAAAAACCGGGCGTCGCTCCCCGGATCAGCCGGGAATTCGTCCACAACTGTCTGGACGTTCCCGCGTCGCTTCCCGGGTGGATCGGCCTTACGCTTCCGAAGCCCTCCCACGGGCGGCCGCTTCCCCTCCTTCCGGAGGAGGAGACCGGAAGAAGCGAGATCGTCTCCACCTCCAACGGCCAGCAGTTCGGGCTTTACACCGCCCGGGCCATCCGCACCAAAAGATGGAAATACGTCTGGAACCTCACCGACGTGGACGAGCTTTACGATCTGGAAGCCGATCCCGGCGAGAAAACCAATCTCGTATCGGCCCCCGGGAACCAGGAGCTCTTAGGCGATCTGCGCCGGAGGCTGTGGGACGATCTTTCTTCCCACGGCGACCCCTTCACGAAGAGCGTCTGGCTCCGTCACCAGCTTCTGGACGGCAAGATCGTCCCGCCGGAGACGGCGCGGAAAGGAAATCCATGAGAATAGCAGCGTTCTATGAAAACGTCGCCGAGGGCTGCGCCGCCTCGGGCGTCCCTCTTGAAAAGGCGCTGAGGGACCTTCAGAAGGACGGCCTTTCGCTGCTCTATCTGTCCCCGGAATCCTGGGAAAAGGACGGAGAGCGTCTCCGCCCGCTTTTGGAGGAGACCGGGATCGGGATCGAGGGTCTTCACGCCGTGTGCGATTTCACGAAGGACCCGGATTCCTCCCGTTACCGGGAGGTGATCGACCTGGCCGCCTCTCTTCACGCGGGGAACGTGCTTCTGATCCCCGGCTTTCTCACCTCCAGGAACACCCTCGGGGCGATCCGGGCCATGACGGAGGGGATGCGCCGGGCCGCGCGCTTCGGCGAAGAGAAGGGGATCCCGGTCCTGATGGAGGATTACGACGGGCTTCTGGCTCCCTTCAACTCCATCGCGGGGCTCGGATACTTCCTCCGGGAGATCCCGTCGCTCGGCTGCGCCTTCGACACCGGGAATTTCTGCATGTTCCACGAGGACGAGCTTCTGGCCTTCGGGGAATTCGCCGACCGGATCAGGACCGTGCACCTCAAGGACCGGAGCAGGACTCCCTTCTATCCCGGCGACGGGTTCAAGGTCGCCTCAGACCTTGAAAAGGTCTATCCCGCGCCGGTGGGATACGGCTATATCCGGATCGCGGAGATCCTCGACCGGCTCCGGAAGCGCGGCTACCCCGGGAACGTCATCGTCGAGCATTACGACGTGGATCCCCGGGAAATGCTCGGCGCGATCTCTTTGTCGGTGC
>CACYBP010000051.1 GCA_902772625.1 Oscillospiraceae bacterium | reverse complement strand
GTCCCGGTCTCGTCCCCGGTTCCGGTCTCGCCCTCGGTGGAGGGTTCGGACCCGGTGTTTTCCTCGCTTTCGGTCTCCCGGAGATCCACCGTGGTGATGGGATCGGGCTCGTCGAAGTTGTCGTCCAGATCGGCCTTCACCGGGAAGATCATGTGCTTCACGTCCAGACGGAGCATATTGAGAAGCCCCAGCTGATCCACCTGATCCTCGATGGCGGTGTCGGTCTTGTAAAGCTCGGCCGGGGTGACGTCGCCCTTCCAGGGCATATGCACCATCAGAAGGCCGAGAAGATGCATCAGCACCATCCCGCCCGCCGCGATGGCCGAGAACTGCCAGCTGAGCTTGGCGAATTTCAGATAGCGCGCGCCGAAGATGAAGAGCAGCACCGTCGGGATAAACATGACGAGCACGATGGGGATGTTCTTGAAGACGGTGGTCACCACCACCTCCACGTAGTCGTCCATCTTGTTTTCACTGGCGACGCCGAGGATGCTGATGGGATAATAGGTCTGAAGGATCTTTTTGCAGAACATCTCGATCAGGTAAGCCAGGGTGAAGGCGATCGAGGAGACCTCCGCCACGATCAGGTTGACCTTCCGGGAGAAGGGCGTGGTGGCCGCCGTCAGGAGAAGTCCCGCGGCGAAGCCGAAGATCGTCCAGATCAGGAAGTATTTTCCGGAAAGCGACATGTTCAGGCGCATGATCACCTCCAGCCACACGAACAGGAAGGGGAAATAGATCATCCTTCCGTAGGTGCCGAGGAATCTCTGCCACCCGGTCTGGGGCTTCCGGCTCTTGTATATGGACCGGTAGTTGGTTCTGTAACGGCTTTGACTGTGCATTCGCTTGCTCCTTGCCTTTCGTATCTTTCTGAGGCCCCCTTAGTATACTACAAAACCCCCGAAAAGAAAAGTGTTTTTTCTTCTTTCCGCCGCTCTTCGCGCCTTTTTGCCTTTCCGCGCCGTCCCGTTTTCTTCTGAATTCGCGGCTTTTCCGGCCGGCGCTTGCTTTTTTCCGCTCTGTGGAGTATGATTAAGGGGCAGAAAAAAACGTGCCGCTTTTTCGGTTTTTCCCGGAGAGGCGCAGGAAGGGAGGAAGCCGTATGATCGAAGGCGCGATCTTCGACGCGGACGGGACCCTGCTTGATTCCATGGGGGTCTGGACCGCCCTGGGAAGCCGGTATCTCCGCTCCCTCGGCTATCTCCCGCCGCCGGATCTTGACGACCGGCTTCGCCTGATGAGCCTTCCCCAGGGCGTCGCCTACTGCCGGAAGCTTCTTTCCATGCGGGAAAGCGAGGAGGAGACCCTCCGGGGGATCCGGGGCGTGATCACCGGCTTTTACCGGAACGAAGCCCTTCTGAAGCCGGGGGCTGCGGATTTTCTCCGGCTCCTTCACAAAAAGGGCGTTCCCCTCGCCGTCGCCACGGCGTCGGACCCGGAACTGATCGGCGCGGCCTTTGAGAGGCTCGGGATCCTTCCCCTTTTCCGGGGGATCCTGTCCTGTTCGACCCTGGGGGTGGGGAAAGATTCCCCGCTCCCCTATGAAAAAGCGCTGGAGCTTTTGGGGACCTCACGACATAAGACGCCGGTTTTCGAGGATTCGTTCCTTGCCATTTTGACCGCGAAGAAAGCGGGCTTTCCCACCGTGGCGGTTTTCGACCCCCACGAGGAGGAGCCCGGGCGGATCGCCTCCGCGGCGGACTGCTTCCTCCGGGACTTCCGCAGGCCCGTTTCTTTCCTCCAATACGCTGAAGCTTTATAAGGCGCGTCTGCGCCGGAAAGGGGATCCGGAATGGATCGATGCGTCATCGTGGGCGGAGCGCCGATCGGGGATTACCGCCGGGCTTCCTCCCTCCTCCGTCCGGAGGACTTTGTGATATACTGCGACGGCGGGCTTTCCCACGAGGGCGGGCTCGGCCGCGCCCCCGACCTTGTCGTGGGCGATTTCGATTCCCACGAAAAGCCGGAGACCGGGGCCGAGATCATCGTCCTGCCCCATGAAAAGGACGACACCGACACCTTCTTCGCCGCAAAGGAAGCGCTCCGGCGCGGGTTCCGGGACTTTTTGCTTCTGGGCGTTCTGGGCGGGCGGTTCGACCATTCGCTGGGGAATCTCTCGCTCCTTCTCTATCTGGAGGCGCGGGGCGCCGCGGCCCTGGCCGCCGACGATTTTTCCGATATGGAGATCGTGTCGTCCTCTCCCCGGGAGATCGGGCCGGAGTATCCTTATTTCTCGCTTCTCGCCGTGGCGGGAGAGGCCCGGGGGATCCGGGTGGAAAACGCTCTGTATCCGCTGGAGGACGGGGTCATCACCCCGGAATACGCCTACGGCGTTTCCAACGAGCCCCTTCCCGGGAAGACCGCCCGGGTCTCGGTCCGGGAGGGAAAGCTTCTTCTGATCCGAGACCGGAAAGAATGAAAGCCTGTCACGAAACCAAGGGCCGGAGCATTTCGCTCCGGCCCTTTTTCAGATTGCTCGCGCGCGGACGCGCGTCTTCCGGGAGGTCACACGCCGAGGGCATCCCGGATCTCTTCGTCCCCGGGATCGGCGAAGACCAGATCGGGCTTTTCTTCGCCTCTCCGGAGAAGGGCAGGAGTAACCGGCGTTTTCCCCGACGCGCCGAGGGAGGTCTTCACGCCGAGATTCTCCCGGATCAGCTTCAGGGCGGCGAGCGCCGCCTCTCCGTTTTCCCCGTCCCCCTGTTCCAGCGGGTCGAGGACGAGATCGCGTTTCGCGATCCCGGAGGCCTCCGCCTTTTCAAGAAGGAGCTTCGCCGCGCGGAGCCTTTCTTCGGCGCTCTGAGGCGCGCCGTCTTCCCCTTCGGTCAGGCAAAGGGCGACGCCGCCGTATTTTTTGATCAG
>CACYBP010000050.1 GCA_902772625.1 Oscillospiraceae bacterium | reverse complement strand
TCGGATTACGATTTTGTCGACGAGCGCCACCTTCTGCCCCTGAAGGGCAAAAACGACTGGAAAGCGATCCTCGCCGCTCTGGAGACCGAGGCCGGCTACCGCGGCCCCTTCCTCTATGAGGTCGGCGGGAAGGATCCCGGGGTCACCCACGCCTCCTTCCGGGAAAACCACATGGCTCTGGCCGCTCTTTGAGGCCGGAAAAAGAGAAGACGAAAAGAAAAGCAGACGAAAGAAAGGAGAAAAACATGTTCACCAACGGAAAACCCTGGCTTGACACCGACGGCAATCCCATCCACGCTCACGGCGGACACATGCTCCGGTACGGAGACTACTGGTACTGGTACGGCGAGGACCGGCGGGAGAATTACTACGTCAGCTGCTACCGCTCCAAGGATCTTTCCTCCTGGGAATCCCGGGGGATCGTCCTGTCCACCGAATCGAAGACCGAGCCCATCCGGGTGCGCACCGATCTTTCTCTGAAAAACGAGACGCCCATCGAGTTCCCCAAGGACCGCCCCGTCCCCGAATTCCTGAAAAAAGCCCGGAACAAAGTCAACCTGGAGCGCCCGAAGGTGCTTTATAACGAGAAGACCGGGAAATTCGTGATGTGGATCCATTACGAAAACGGCCGCGATTATCACTGCGCGGCGGCCGCCATCGCCACCTCGGATACCCCCGACGGAGCATTCACCTACCACGGCAGCTTCAACCCCTTCGGCTACATGTCCAGGGACTGCACTCTCTTCCAGGACGTCGACGGCACGGCCTACTTCCTCTCAGCCTCCCGCGACAACGCCGACATGCACGTGTACCGCCTGACCGAGGATTATCTGAACGTGGACGCGCTCGTCCACAAGCTCTGGCAGGCCGAGTACCGCGAGGCTCCCGCCGTCATGCGCCGGGAGGACGGGAAGTACTTCGTCTTCTCCTCCTACTGCACCGGCTGGGCGCCCAATCAGGGCAAGTACGCCTTCTCCGACGGGATGGAAAGCCGCTTCTCCATGCTTTACGACTTCGGCGACAGCATAACCTTCGGTTCTCAGCCCGCCTTCATCCTGCCTCTGGACACCGAGACCGGAAAGCAGTATATCTACGTGGGCGACCGGTGGGGCGGAAGAGAGTACATGTCCTCCACCTATATCTTCCTGCGTATCCGGTTCGACGAAAAGGGCATGCCTTTCATCGAATGGAACGAGAATTTCGAGCTGGACGACAAAAAAGGCCTCCGGGAGGTCTGATTTCTCCCCCGGAACGCAGAGTATCATACGCGCGGCGCCGCGCGGGAGGTCCCGCGCGGCGCGTCTTTCTTTTTCAGTGCTCTCCGTCGGAGCCCGGCGGAGCTTTTCTCTCCCGGAGCGTGCGGCCGAAGGCCGCCGCGGCTTTCTCCTCTTCCGCGGAAAAGGAGTAAGAGGAGGCTTCCTCCGCGCTCTCCCCCTCCGGGATCAGCTTGACCGAAAGAAAAAGGGTCGCGAGCAGAAGGATCACCGAAACAAGACTCAGAAGCCCCTCCCGCAGATCCCGCCGGCGGGTTTCGTTTTCAGACACGGGCGTGTTCTCCTTTCCTGAGAGGCGGGGCGTTTTCTTTCCCCGGTACGCTTATATCGTATCAGAGCAAATTGAAAAGAAGCTGAAAAAAGCGCCGCTTCGTTTTCCGAAACGGCGCTCGTTTTTTCTTTGAGATCAGGTGCGGATCTGTTTGAAGGGGCGGAGGGCCTTGTCCCGGTAGACCAGATCCTCCCGGACGTGAAAGCCGGCTTTTTCCCAGAAGGCGTTGCCGCCCTCGTTGGAAGAAAAGGCCACCAGAGCGACTTTCAGGATCCCCTCCTCATCCATGGCCGCCATCACGCGCTTCAGAAGCTCGCTTCCGACGCCCCGCCCCCGGTGGGATTCCCGCACCGCCGTGTGGTGGATCATGCCGCGCCGTCCGTCGTGCCCGGCCATCATCACCCCCACGATCCTTCCCTCCTCCTCCGCGACGAAGGTGGTGGAGGGATTCCGCAGGAGATACTTTTCGATGCCTTCACGGCTGTCGAGCACGGCGTTCAGACCCATCCCCGGCGTGTGAAGCCAGAGATCGTACACCTCGTCGTAATCGTCCATCGTCATAAGCCGGTAGGTCGTCATGCCGTCTTCCTCCCTTTCAGAACCCCGTCAGACCTCTTCCGCGGCGGGAGCCGCGTCTTTTTTGACCAGCGCCTTGTCTTTCCATTTGCCCGCCCGGTACCACACGAAGGCGATCACCGCGCTGAGCACCCAGCTTACCAGAAGCGACACGAAAAGCGACACCGGGTCGCCCGCGGGATATTCCCCGCTGCGGGTGAGATAGGCCAGAAGATAGGCCAGAGGCGTGCGGATCGCCACGGTGGTGATGAAGGAGATCCACATGGCGGGCATGGTGTCGCCCGCGCCGCGCATGATGCCCACGAAGACCTGGTTGAAGGCGATGGCGATATACCCCGCCGCCAGGATCC
>CACYBP010000049.1 GCA_902772625.1 Oscillospiraceae bacterium | reverse complement strand
CTGGATGTGGTTGTCCAGCATGGCGGCCAGCAGGTTGTTGGCCGCGCCGATGGCGTGGAAGTCGCCGGTGAAATGCAGGTTGATATCTTCCATCGGCACCACCTGGGCGTATCCGCCGCCGGCCGCGCCGCCCTTGATGCCGAACACCGGCCCGAGGGAGGGCTCGCGCAGAGCCACGGTGACGTCCTTGCCGATCCGGGCAAGGCCGTCGGCCAGGCCGATGGTGGTGGTGGTTTTGCCCTCGCCCGCCGGGGTCGGCGTGATGGCGGTGACGAGCACCAGTTTTCCGTCGGGCCGTTTGGTCTCGGAAAGCAGGGAAAGATCGATCTTCGCCTTGTACTTGCCGTACTGCTCCACGTATTTTTCATCCACGTGAGCCTTCCGGGCGATCTCGGTGATGGGGCGCATGGTACACTGCTGGGCAATCTCAATGTCAGAAAGATATGCCATCGTGAATCTCCTCCGTCACATAGTATTCTTGGGGCTTACTCAGCCCTTGTTCACTCGTAAATGGGGTATTTTTCGCAAAGCTCCTGAACCTCGCGGGAAATGCGGTCGCGGTTCGCGTCGAAATCCTCGATGGCGTCGGCGATCCAGTCGCCGATCAGATCCATTTCGGGTTCCTTGAAGCCGCGGGTGGTCACCGCCGGGGTGCCGATGCGCAGGCCGCTGGTGACGAAGGGGCTGGCCGGATCCCGGGGAACGGTGTTCTTGTTGGCGGTGATATGGACCTCGTCCAGTCTTCTTTCCAGCTCCTTGCCGCTGATGCCGGTGTTGATGAGCTTGAGAAGCATCAGGTGATTGTCGGTGCCGCCGGAGACCAGCTCCACCCCGCGGGAGGTGAGCTTATCGGCAAGCCTTGCCGCGTTTTTGACGATCTGACCGCTGTACTCCTTGAAGGCCGGGGTCATCGCCTCGCCCAGAGCCACGGCCTTGGCCGCGATGATATGCATCAAGGGACCGCCCTGAGTACCCGGGAAGATGGCCTTGTCGATGGCCTTGGCGTATTCCTCTTTGCACAGGATCATGCCGCCGCGGGGGCCGCGCAGGGTCTTGTGCGTGGTGGTGGTAACGATATCGGCGTAAGGCACCGGCGACGGGTGATACCCCGTGGCCACCAGGCCCGCGATATGCGCCATGTCCACCATCAGGACCGCCCCCACCCCGTCCGCGATCTCGCGGCAGCGGGCAAAATCGATGATGCGGGGATAGGCGCTGGCGCCCACGACGATGAGTTTCGGACGCGATTCCTTCGCGATCCTTTCCATTTCGTCGTAATCGATCCTCTCGGTCTCGGGATTGACGCCGTAGGGTACGATATGGAAATACTTGCCGGAGATGTTCACCGGGGAGCCGTGGGAAAGGTGCCCGCCCTCCGAGAGATTCATACCCATGACCGTATCGCCGGGATTCAGCACGGCGAAGAAGGCCGCGAGATTCGCCGACGCGCCGCAATGCGGCTGGACGTTGGCGTGATCGGCGCCGAAGAGCTTTTTGGCCCGCTCCCGGGCGATCTCCTCCACCACGTCCACGCAGGCGCAGCCGCCGTAATAGCGCTTGCCGGGGTATCCCTCGGCATATTTGTTGGTCAGGACGCCTCCCGCCGCCAGCAGGACCGCTTTGGATACGATATTCTCGCTGGCGATCAGCTCGATGTTGTGCCTCTGGCGCGAAAGCTCGTCCGAGCAGGCGGCGTACACCGCGGGGTCGAATTCCTTCAGCTCTTCAAAAAAGTTCATGGGTTCCTCCGTTTGTCAGTGAAAATAGCGGACCGCAGCTTCAAACATGCGGATATTGTATTGACCGGGCACGTTCTTGTACAGGCCGTCGCCGACCCTTTCGCTGTGCCCCATCTTGCCGAACACCCGTCCGTCGGGAGAGGTGATGCCCTCCACGGCGAAGAGCGAGTCGTTGGGGTTATAGAGAACGTCACGCGTGGCGATGCCGTCGGCGTCCACGTACTGCGTGGCGATCTGTCCGTTTTCGGCCAGCGCGCGGATCTGCGCCTCGGACGCCAGGAACCTTCCCTCCCCGTGAGAGATCGGGACCGAGTAGATCTCTCCCGGCTCGGTGAGCGCGAGCCAGGGGGACTTGTTGGAGGCGACGCGGGTCCGGACGATGCGGGACTGGTGGCGCGAAATGGTGTTGAAGGTCAGCGTGGGCGAATTCTCATCGGCGTCGATGATCCTTCCATAGGGCACGAGTCCCAGCTTGATCAGCGCCTGGAAGCCGTTGCAGATGCCGCACATCAGGCCGTCCCGGTTTTCAAGCAGCTCGGTGACGCCCTCCCTGACGGCGGCGCTGCGGAAGAAGGCGGTGATGAATTTGCCCGATCCGTCGGGCTCGTCGCCGCCGGAGAAGCCGCCGGGGATGAAGATGATCTGCGCCTTCCGGATCTCGGAGGCGAAGGCCTCCACGCTTTCCCGGATATCAGCGGCCGAAAGGTTCCGGATCACCATGATCTTCGGATCGGCGCCGGCGTCCCGGACGGCCTTGGCGCTGTCGTATTCGCAGTTGGTGCCCGGGAAGGCCGGGATCAGCACGCGCGGCTTCGCCGCCTTTAAAAGCGGCGTGGGCCAGGCCTTCGCGGAATAGGTAAAGGTCTCGGTGGTCCCCTTCTGTTCGGGGACGTAGGCCGGATACACGCTTTCAAGTCTTCCCTCGTAAAGCGAGAGGAGATCGGAAAGGGCAAGCTTTTCCTCTCCGCGTGAGATCGTCTTTTCTTCGGTGATCTCGCCCAGGGTGATCCCGCCGGGGATCTCCTCTCCGGTCTCCAGAAGGAAGGAGCCATAGGCGTACCCGAAGAGCTTTTCCACGGGGATCGCGGGGTCGAAAGCAAAGCCGAGGGAATTGCCGAAGGCCATTTTCATCACGGCCTCGGCGACGCCGCCGTTGCCGGGAGTATAGGCCGCGCGGAGCTTTCCCTCCGACGAAAGCGCCGCCACGCGGTCGAAGAGCGCGAGAAGCGATTTCTTTTCGGGAAGCCCCTCCGGGCTCGTTTCGGGAAGAAGCCAGACGAGCTTGTCCCCCGCCTTCTTGAATTCCGGCGAGATCACGTCCCGGGTCTTTCCGGTGGTGACCGCGAAGGAAACCAGAGTCGGCGGAACGTCCAGATCCTCAAAGGACCCGCTCATGGAGTCTTTCCCGCCGATGGCGCCGACGCCCAGATCCTTCTGGGCGGCAAAGGCGCCGAGCAGCGCGGCAAAGGGCTTTCCCCAGCGTTTCCCGTCGTGACCGGGCTTTTCAAAATACTCCTGGAAGGTGAGATAGACGTCCTCGAACTTCGCGCCGGAGGCGATCAGCTTGGAAACAGATTCCACCACCGCGAGATACGCGCCGTGATAGGGGCTCTTTTCGGTGATGAAGGGGTTGTAACCCCAGGCCATGAAGGAGACGTCGTCGGTGTGCTTTTTCTCCATGGAGATCTTCTGCACCATCGCCTGGGCCGGGGTCATCTGGTTTTTGCCGCCGAAGGGCATCAGGACCGTGCCCGCGCCGATGGTGGAGTCGAACCGTTCGGAAAGGCCGCGTTTGGAGCAGTTGTTGAGATCCGAAGCCATAGCCCTGAAGGCGTCCGTGAAGCTCCCCGCGGTCTTCTTTTCAAAGGGTTCGCAAGACGCGGGCGTGATCACGATATGCTTGGGCGCGCCGTTGGAATTCAGGAAGTCGCGGCTGATATCCACGATCTTCTTCCCGTTCCAGTTCATCACGAGCCTCGGGTCGGCCTCCACCGTCGCCACGGGGCAGGCCTGGAGGTTTTCTTCCTTCGCAAGGGCCAGGAAGCGGTCCACGTTTTCCTTTTCCACCACCACCGCCATGCGCTCCTGGGATTCGCTGATGGCAAGCTCGGTGCCGTCGAGGCCCTCGTATTTTTTCGGCACGGCGTTCAGGTCGATCGTGAGGCCGTCGGCCAGCTCGCCGATGGCGACCGACACGCCGCCCGCGCCGAAGTCGTTGCAGCGTTTGATCATCCGGCAGGCCTCGGGAGAGCGGAAAAGCCGCTGGAGCTTTCTCTCCTCCGGCGCGTTGCCCTTCTGGACCTCGGCGCCGCAGGTCTCCACCGAGTGGGCGTCGTGGGCCTTGGAGGAGCCGGTGGCCCCGCCGATGCCGTCGCGTCCGGTGCTTCCGCCGAGCAGGATCACCACGTCGCCGGGTGCGGGTCTTTCACGCCGCACGTTTTCCGCGGGGGCCGCCGCGATCACCGCGCCGATCTCCATGCGTTTGGCGGCGTAGCCCGGATGGTAGATCTCGTCCACGATCCCCGTGGCGAGGCCGATCTGGTTGCCATAGGAGGAGTACCCCGCCGCCGCCGTGGTCACCAGCTTCCGCTGGGGGAGCTTGCCGGGGATGGTCTCGCTGACGG
>CACYBP010000048.1 GCA_902772625.1 Oscillospiraceae bacterium | reverse complement strand
CTGATCCGCGCCACCGCCTCCCACGGCTACGGCATCACGGTGGATATCAAGCCGGAGCACGAGATGGAAAAGGTCCTTTTCGCCGTCGACGAATTGACCGGCCTTATCGGCGCCGCGGCCCTGATGCGCCCGTCGAAGAGCGTTTCGGACATGGAGCTGAAATCCCTCAAGAAAAAATACAAGGACAAAAAGTTCGCCGCGGGCGTCGACCGGACGGTCGTCGAGCAGGGGGCAGCGATGCTGGGCTGGGAGCTCGACGAGCTTCTCCAGAAAACGCTGGACGCCATGAAGGCCGTGGAGAAAGAGATCGACGCCGAATAAACTGATCCGGTCCGCTTTCTGAAAGGAGACCGAACCGTGATCCTGCCATCCGGCCGGCATGAAACCCGCGGCGAGGCGCGCCTTTCCGGAAAGAGAGGCGAAGCCCCGTCCCTTCCGGCCGAAAAAGAAGCGCCCGCGGCCTTTTCGTGAGAAAAGACCGCGGGCTTATTTATGACCGGATCAAAGGCTCTTCCGGGCTTCCTGTCATTTCGTTTCCTCTTCGTCGGGGATCAGGGTGACCTTTTTCATGCGCTGGGGCTTCAAGGGCTTGTCGCGGCTGTCGGTGGCGGCCGAGGCGATTTCGTCCACCGTCTCGATGCCCTCCACCACGTGGCCGAAGGCGGCGTACTGGCCGTCCAGGAAGGTGCCGTCGGCGTGCATGATGAAGAACTGGGAGGAGGCGGAGTTGGGGTTCTGCGCCCGGGCCATGGAGATCACGCCCCGCTTGTGGGAGATGGGGTTTTTATGGCCGTTTGCGGCAAACTCACCCACGATGTTCTCGTCCGAGCCGCCGATCCCGCTTCCCAGCGGGTCGCCGCCCTGGATCATGAAGCCGGAGATCACGCGGTGAAAGATCAGGCCGTCGTAAAAGCCCTTCGACACCAGCTTTTCAAAGTTCTTCACCGTGACCGGAGCCGCCTCGGGATCGAGGACCAGCTTGATCTGTTTCCCGTTTTCCATTTCGATCAGTACCATAAAGGGACCTCCTTTGTTTTTCTGTCACAGAGTCGGTTTTGAAAAAAGGCGCTTTTGTCTTCGGACAAAAGCGCCTTTCGTGGAGCGGATTACGAGGCTCGAACTCGCTACCTCCACCTTGGCAAGGTGGCGCTCTACCAGATGAGCTAAATCCGCGTTCCGACGATGTAAATCTTATCACGCTTCTCTTCTTTTGTCAAGAGCTTTCTCCGCTCTTTTCAAAAAATCGCGTTTCAGGCGGAAAAAAGCGCCGTCCGGGCGAAGGCGCCCGGACGGCGGCGGTCAATCCACGCGAAGGCCGAAGCTTACCCGGAGGGCGTTATCCACCTCCGCCATACGCTCCTCGTCCACTCTGCCCATCTTTTCCAGAAGCCGTTCCTTATCCAGGGTCCTGACCTGCTCCAGAAGCACCACCGAGTCCCTCTGAAGCCCATAGACCCGGGCGGCCAGGTCGATGTGGGTGGGAAGTCTGGTCTTTCCGGTGCGCGAGGTGATCGCCGCGGCGATCACCGTGGGGCTGAAGCGGTTGCCCACGTCGTTCTGAACGATAAGTACCGGTCGAACGCCCCCCTGCTCGCTGCCCACCACCGGCGACAGATCGGCATAGTAGATCTCCCCCCGCTTTACAGGCATATCTCGCCTCACAAGCTCACTTCCTTTGTATGAAGATTGAAGATCGGGCGGGCATTGCCGCCCGGTCCTATTCTTTCCCGTGCGCGCCGTTTTTAGTCATGCCGCGCTTCGGGGCGGCATAGAGTATTCTTCCCGGGGGCCTTTTTCAGTATATGCTCCTCCGGGAGGGGAGGACCTTCATGGGAAGACGGCGCTTGCGGGAGGGAGTCGTGCTCCTTGCGGTCACGGCGGCCTTTCTGGGCTTTCTTTTCTACGCTGAGCCGGTGCGGGACGCCGTAAAGGACGCCCTCTCTCTTTCGGTGAACGCCCTGATCCCCTCTCTCTTTCCCGCCATGACCGTGTCCTCCTTTCTCATTGAAAGCGAGCTGGTCACGTCCCTGTCCGGAGTTTTCGATAAGCCCATGCGGTTTTTCTTCCGGCTTCCGGGGGAGGCCGCCCCGGCGGTGATCCTGGGCTTTCTCGCGGGGTACCCCGTGGGAGCGCGCACCGCGGCGGGGCTTTACCGGAAGGGGCTTCTCTCCAAAAGCGAGACCGAAAGACTTCTGGGCTTTTCCAACAATTCCGGGCCCGCCTTCATCCTCGGCACCGTGGGGCTTTCGCTCTTCTCCTCCCCGCGGGCGGGGCTGGTGCTTTTCCTGGCGCACCTTCTGGCGGGGCTTCTTCTGGGGCTCTGCTTTTCGCTCTATAAAAGAAAGGAGCCGCTTTCTGCCCCGTCCCCTCCGGCGCGGTCCCGCCCGTCTTACGCCGCGGCCTTCACGAAGGCCGTCGGCTCGGCCGCCCTGTCCCTGGGTTCGGTGACAGGGTTCGTGGCTTTTTTCGCGGGGGCGGTCCGGCTTCTCTCTGAAAGCCGGCTTCTTCCCCGTCTGGCCTCTCTCCTCGCCCGCCTCTTTCCCCTGTCCGCCGGGGTGTGGGAGGGGTTTCTCACGGGTCTTTTCGAGATGACCGGCGGGCTTTCCCTCCTGACCGGCGCCGGGCGGG
>CACYBP010000047.1 GCA_902772625.1 Oscillospiraceae bacterium | reverse complement strand
GGTTCGATCTTCTTCCGGTTTTCCTCCAGACG
The DNA here is from genome assembly GCA_902772625.1 of Oscillospiraceae bacterium. GTDB lineage: Bacteria > Bacillota > Clostridia > Oscillospirales > QAMX01 > RUG11797. The sequence continues at coordinate 3,494 of CACYBP010000047.1, read as the reverse complement.
GGAAACCGCCTCTTCCAGCGCCGCGGCCATTCCCGCGATGGCGGCGAGGTTTTCGGTGCCGGCCCTCTTTCCGCGCTCCTGGGCGCCGCCCTCGATCAGGCTGAAAAGCCGGGTGCCGCGCCGGGCGTAGAGCACGCCGATCCCCTTCGGGCCGTGGAATTTATGCGCGGACAGCGACAGAAGATCGATATTGTCCTCCGTCACGTCCACCGGGATATGTCCCACCGCCTGCACGGCGTCGGTGTGGAAAAGCACGCCCCTTTCCCGGCAGATCTTCCCGATCTCCCGGATGGGCTGGACCGTGCCGATCTCGTTGTTGGCGTACATCACGGTCACGAGGCACGTGTCCGGACGAATGGCCGCGGCCACCTCCTCCGGCGCGACGACGCCGGATGCGTGCACGTCCAGAAGTGTGATCTCAAAGCCTTCGCTTTTCAGCTTTTCCAGGGTGTGAAGCACCGCGTGATGCTCGAAGGCGGTGGAGACGATGTGCTTTTTCCCCTTCCGCGCGCCGAGGATCGCCGCGGAGCGGATCGCCTGGTTATCGGCCTCGCTGCCGCCGGAGGTGAAGGTGATCTCCTTCGGATCGGCGTGAAGACAGCGCGCGATCTTTTCCCGGGCGGATTCCAGTTCTTCCTTCGATTTCTGTCCGAAGGCGTAGAGGCTGGAGGGGTTGCCGTACCAGTTTTCCATAAAGGGCAGCATGGCGTTCACGGCGGTCCTGCTCATTTTCGTGGTGGCGGCGTTATCAAGATAAATCATCGGGGTCTCCTTCCCTTGAAAACCGGTCTGTCCCCCGTCGGGGGATCCGCCCGACAAAGGCGGGCGGGCGTCTGCTTTTATTCCTACCAAATCAGTAGGTTGTCATGATTATAGCACGCCTGCCGTTTCTTGTCAAGGGAGAAGACAGAAAAAGGAAAAAGCGATTTGCGCTTTTGGAAAGCTTGTGGTAGAATAAGATTCGTTCGCCGCTCCCGTACCGGCGATCTTCTGGAAAGGACGAAAGCTATGAACACAAAAGAGCTCGGCGAGATCCGCCGCCGCGTCGCTCCCGGCAAATGCGCCGTCAATAAGATCTATTCCTGTTACGTCAACAGCGCCAAGGAGATCATCTCCTGTCCCGAGATCTCCACCGGTCTTCTGACCAACGAGGAGGCCGAGACCTTCTTTTCCCTTTTGAAAAAGCCGCTTTCCGGCACCCGTGGCAAGAACCTCCGGGAATTGTCCTTCCCCACCTCCGAGGTGATGGAGGGCGAGGCTCACGGGCTTCTTTCGGCCCTCATCCGGACGAAGCTTGAGGACGAAGCCCTGCGGAAGGAGTTCTTCGACCGCGTGATCGAGACGCTGGAGCCGGACGGGTACAATCTTCTGATCCTGCTGGCCATGGATACCTACGACGTGCCTTACCGCGCGAAGGACGACGAGATGCTCCCCGATTCCTCCGAGACGGTGTACCGGTATCTTCTCTCGGCGGTGTGCCCGGTGAAATCCGGGAAGCCCGAGCTGGGCTACGACAGCGACGAGGGCGCTTTCCACACCCGCACCGTCACCCAGCTGGTGGAGGATCCCGCCCTGGGCTTTCTCTTCCCCGCCTTTGACGACCGCGCGGCGAACCTCTACGGCGCGATGTTTTATACCAAGGACCAGTCATTGAAGCACGAGGCCTTTATCGACCGGATCTTCCACGTGGAGCCCGGCATGAGCGCGCCGGAGCAGAAGGAGACCTTCAGCGAGGTGCTGGCCGAATCGCTGGGCGAGGACTGCAGCTTCGGGGTGATCCAGCGCCTCCACGAGGACGTGCGGGAAAAGCTCCAGCTTCACAAGGAGAGCAAGCTTCCCGAGGCGCTTTCGCTCTCGGCCGGCGACGTGGGCGACATCCTCCGGGAAAGCGGCGTGCCGGAGGAAAAGGTCGCGGAGTTCCGGGAGAAATGCGAAGAAAGCTTCGGCGAGGACGCGCCTCTGGATCCCACCACCGTGATGGAAAGCCGCCGGTTCGAGGTGGTGACGCCCATGGTGAAGATCTCGGTGGATCCCGAGTTTTCCTCCCGGATCGAGGCGCGGTTTTTCGAGGGGCGGAAGTACCTTCTGATCCCCGCCGACGAGGGCGTGGAGATCAACGGCGTGGCCTGCAGGATCGAAACCGAGGACGAATAAGGACAGATTTCAGAATTCGACGAATATCTTGACAAAGAGAAACGCTTGTGCTATCATGCCCTTGGAGGACATCCAAAAAAGATAGAGGAGGCATTTCTATGCTGAAAACCAACCGCAGCTACATCGTGATCCTGCTTCTGAACGTCGTCACTCTCGGCATCTATTCCCTCTTCGTCACCCACAACATGGCGAAGGAAGCGAATATCGTCGACGAAGGCGGCAAAAAGATCGGCGGTCTTCTGGCCGTGATCTTCCTGGGCGCCATCACCCTCGGCATTTACGGCATCTACTGGAATTACAAGGTCTGCGAGAAGTACGGCAACTCGGTTCGCCTGAGCGGCGGCAAGCCCGGCTTCACCGGCGGCAGTTGGATCCTCTGGACTCTCCTGGGCTCCCTCATCGTCGTCGGTCCCATCGTGGCCGGTGTGAAGCAGATCCACCTCTGGAACGACGCCAACAAGGCTTACAACGCCCGTCTGACCGCGAAAGCCAACTGATCTCCGCCCGGCGGCAAATCACGGATAACGTCAAAGAGGAAGGGTTTTTCCCTTCCTCTTTTTTGTCTTCTCCGCGGTTACTTCCCGCTCTCTCCCCATTCCGGAACGGCCTTGAAGGAGGCCTCCGCCATAGGATTTCCGCATATTTCAGGATGAAGAAAAAGGGCGGAGCCGGGATCCCGGCTCCGCCCCGGTCATAGGAGCGTTTTGCGTTTTGCCGGCGTCAATACGAAGCCGGAAGGAAAAGCAGGATCAGTTCGCGGGCTGGTTGGAGACGAAGCGGTAACCGTCGCCGCCCGGGGTCAGAACGACCTCCATCTCGGGAGCGCTGCCGTATTTCCCGCCCTCGTTGATCCAGAACCAGTCGCTCCCGAAGCTTGTGGTATAACGCACCACGAGCTTTCCGGACTCCTCGCCCACCTCCAGCACTTTCACGGGCTGCATATTGGTGTCGCCGTGCTGAACGTAATACAGGTCCAGATCCTCGTCGTTCAGATAGTACGAGGAGAGATCGCACCGGAATTCCTCCAGCGCGCGGCCGGTGCGGTCAAGCAGGAAGGTCTGCAGCTTTTCAGAGCTGATATAGCTGACGCCCACCGCCAGCTCCTGTCCCTGCTTCTTTTCCAGGACCTCCGCCACGATCTCGTAGGGGATGTCCTCGTCGCTCGCCTGATAGACGACCTCCCGGAGGCTGGCGTCCCGGACGTCGGAATAGGTGGATGTCAGAAGACCGTTGATCATCGGTGTGCTTAGGAATTTTTCAAGCTCCGCGGCGTCGGGAAGCTCCAGGACCTCAGGTTCCCTGACCGAGGTACCCTCGCTCTCGCTATCGGGAGCGGATTC
>CACYBP010000046.1 GCA_902772625.1 Oscillospiraceae bacterium | reverse complement strand
TCCTCCCCGCGGGAGGAATTCGCCAGCTCCAGAAGCTCCGGGGAGGTGAAGACGTAGGCCTTCCGGCAGAATTCGCATTTGATCTCGGCGGGAGATTCCCGGCACTCCTCCGCGAAGCGCAGAAGCTCGTCTCTTCCCAGAGACACCAGCGCCCGCGCCACCCGCTCCCGGGAGCAGCGGCACCGGTAGGCCACCGGCTTTCTGGAATCCGGCAGGATCTGCATGTCGAATCCGGGCAGAAGCAGCCTTACCATGTCCTCGGGGCTCGCGCCGCCGGAAAGCAGCTCGGTGGCCGGGACGAACAGCGGCGCGCAGCGCTCCACCTCGTCGATCACCCCGTCGGGCGCGCCGGGCAGAAGCCGGATCAGGTATCCCCCGGCGGTGACGACGCGCTCGCTTTCGGTCAGGACGCCGAGGCCCAGGACCGTGGGCGCCTGTTCGCTCCGGAAGAAATAGGAGGTCAGATCCTCGGCGATCTCGCCCGAGACCAGCGGGACGCGCCCGGAATAGGGCTCGCCGAAGCCGAGATCCCGGATCACCTCCAGGGTGCCGTCGGTCCCCACGGCCGCGCCTACGTCCAGCTTGCCGTTCGGCTTGCGCGGCGGGTCGCAGAGGGGATTGGTGACGGTGCCCCGGGCCGAGGCCGAGGCGTCGGCCGAGCAGAGCAGGGTCCCGATCTCCCCCGAGCCCTTGACGCGCAGGGTCAGAGAGGCGTTTTCACTTTTCAGATCGCTTCCCATCATGGCCGCGGCGGTGAGAAGCCGTCCCAGGGCCGCGGTGGCGGTGGGACGGGTGGCGTGGATCCTCCGCGCCTCCTCCACCAGAGCGGTGCTGTCGCAGGCGATGATATCCACGAAGCCGTCGCGCGAAAGGGCGCGAACCAGATAATCGTAAGACAAGTCGTTCTTCCTTTCAGAATTGCGTTGGAGGAAAACTCAGAGATCCTCCTTCAGGACGCTTCCCGAGATCCGGTAGGAGGTCACGTCGTCGGCGTAGACCGTCAGGGGCTCCCGGTCCAGGGTGCATTTGAGAAGGCCCTTGTTGAAATGGGTGTTGCGGTTGCGGGTCAGGGGGCCGCGGTAGTAGCGGGTCTTCACAACCACGTTGTCCCGCAGCTCGATATCCCGGCACTTCTCGATCTCCACGGCGTTCCTTTCGGGACGCCGGTTTTTGCGCGGGGCGGAAAGGCGGAAGGTGTTGCCGATCAGCTTTACGTTTCCCGCCGAGCGCAGGGAGATCGCGTAGGAGGGGCAGTTTTCAAAGAGATTGCCCTCGAAGACGATGTCCCGGAAGACCGCCGCGGGGGAATCCCCGGCGGGGATCAGGGTGCGCACGTACACCGTGGAGGCCCATTCGTTCACGTCGCAGTCGATGAATTTGTTGTTTCTCACCGTCAGGTCGTGCACGCCGGTGCCCTCCGACCAGCGGGGCTCGATGTCCACCACAGTCCAGATGGCCGGCCCCTGGGTCTTGTAGATCACGTTGTCCTCCACAAGGCCGCAGCTTGCGCCGAGAAGAAGGCCCCGGGCGCGGTTTTCATGGAAATAGTTCCGGCGGAAGATATAGTTGCGGGTGGAGAACTTCGTGTTGAAGGTCACCCAGTTTTCGCCGCAGTCCGGGGGAAGCGGGCGGTCGAAGACCAGCTTCTGAAGGCCGGAGCCGAGAAGCTCGCGCTTTTCTATCCGTGCGGTGAAGCCGATGTCGTAGATATCGTCCCGGAGAAGGCCGATCTCGTCGCCCTCCTCGCAGGAAAGGCGGGTCTGCACGGTGAAGGTGCGCTCGTCGTGACGGGCAAGAATGAGGCCGACGTTGTCGTGGATGTTGATCCCGTCGTCCCCCGCGAAGGAAAAGTCGCAATCCTCCACGATGGCGTATCCGCCGGTGTTCCCGATGTGCATGGAGTCGGTGGTGGCCGAGATGTTCCGGTTGGTTCCCGGCTTTTTGGCCACCCGGCAGCGCTGGAAGTGGAAATACTTCGTCGCGCCGGTGACGATGAAGGCCATCCCCGGCACCGACCAGACCGTCACGTCCCGGAAGGT
>CACYBP010000045.1 GCA_902772625.1 Oscillospiraceae bacterium | reverse complement strand
CCTTATCCCGGATCCGCGGCTCCGCGGCGGCGCGACGCGCTTTCCGCGGAGCCTACTTTTGGCGTCCGGTCAAAAAAACGCGTTTTTCCCACTCCCGGCCAATTCCCCGGCGAAAGGAGCATCCTTGATGGAAATAACAGAAATAAGAAGACTCTCCCCCGAAGAGCACCCGGCCGCCCGGGCCATATCAGATTATTGCTTTCACGCCCGCCTCACAAAAGAGGAGGAAAAAAGGAGACGGGAGGAGATCCCGAAGGATCTCCCCGAAGACTGGGGCGCCTTTTCCCCCGACGGCACCCTGATGGCCCACGTCATCCGGAACGTCTATCAGACGCGCTTCGACGGCGGCGTGATCCAGTCCTCGGGCATCGGTGCGGTGTCGACCCTTCCGGAATACCGGGAAAGCGGCGCGATCCGCGCGATCTTTGAAAAGCTTCTGCCCGCCGCGCGCGCCGCGGGCGACGTGATCTCCAACCTCTACCCCTTCAACCACGGCTTTTACCGGAAATTCGGGTACGAGACCCTGGCCTTCCAGAGCGTCTATTCCTTCCCGCCCGCGGCCCTCGGACGCCGGCCTTTCTCCGGATGGGCGCGGCTCCGGAAGGAAGGCGATCCCTCCGCGCCTTACGAGGCGCTTTATAGCGACTTTTCCTCCCGGCTGAACCTGATGACGGTCAGGACCCCGGAGATGATGAAGGAGCACCTTTCGGGCGGCGATCCGGAAACGCGCCGCTTCACCTATCTTCTCGGCGAGGGCGACGAGCCTCTGGCCTATCTGGTCTTCCGGGATCTCGCGCGCAAGCCGCAGGCCGTGCTCTCAGTGGAGGACCTGGCCTTCCGGGGACAGCGGGGATTCCAGGCGCTTCTCGGCTTTCTCTCCCGCTTCTCGGCCGATTACGGGAAGATCTCCCTGATCCTGCCCACCGGGCTGGAACTCGCTCCGTTCCTCGCCTCTCCCTACGACGCGAAAAAGGAGACCTCCCTCGCCCACATGATCCGGCTTATAAACGCAGAAAAGCTTCTTTCGGCCCTGAATAAGCCGGAGGGGGCGCGCTTCCGGATCCGGATCTCTGATCCCATCATCCCCGAAAACGACGGGACCTTCCTCGTCTCGCCCGAAGGTGTCTTCCGGAGCGAAGAAGAGCCCGATCTGATCCTTCCCCAATCGGTCCTCGCCCTGATGGCGGCGGGAGGCGCGTCGCTTTACGAGGCGTCGCTCCGTCCCGACGTGGAGATCCGCGGGAACGGGGCGCTTCTGGAAGCGGTCTTCGTGAAAAAAAGCGTCTTTCTGACCGATCATTTTTGAGAGTCTGTCCAGGATTTGGCATCTTCACGGATTTTCTTCGAATAAATCCGGATATTTCCCGCTATTTTTCAAAGAAACGGCTTGATTTATGGCAGGAAATGGTCTATAATATGTATCGCTCCCGGAAAGGGAAGATGAAAAAAACAAGAAAGGACACGATGCAATGAACTACAATAAGAAGACCATTGAAGACATTTCGGTCTCCGGCAAGAAGGTTCTCGTTCGCTGCGACTTCAACGTCCCGATGAAGAACGGCGTTATCACCTCCGACAAGCGCATCGTCGGCGCTCTGCCCACCATCAAATACCTCGTTGACAACGGCGCCGCCGTCATCCTCTGCTCCCACCTCGGCAAGCCGCACAACGTGTTGAACGACAAGATCAAGCTGAACAAGAAGGAAAAGGCCGCCATCGAGGCTCTTCCCGCCGAGGAGCAGGCCGCCGCCACCGCCGCCGCTCTGGAAAAGGCCGCCAAGGACGTGAAGAAGCTCTCCCTGGCTCCCGTGGCCGCCAAGATCACCGAGCTCTCGGGCATTCCCGTGATCATGGCCTCCGACGTCATCGGCGAGGACGCGAAGGCGAAGGCCGCCGCTCTGAAGTCCGGCGAAGTCATGCTGCTTGAAAACGTCCGCTTCCACGCGGAAGAAGAAAAGAACGATCCCGCCTTCGCGAAGGCTCTGGCCGATCTGGCCGAGATCTACGTGAACGACGCCTTCGGCACCGCTCACCGCGCCCACGCCTCCACCGCCGGCGTCGCCGATTATCTGCCCGCCGTGTGCGGCTATCTGATCGGCAAGGAAGTCGGCGTCATGGGCAAGGCTCTGGAAGATCCCGCCCGCCCGTTCGTGGCCATTCTGGGCGGCGCGAAGGTCTCCGACAAGCTCAACGTCATCAACAACCTCCTCACCAAGGTCGACACCCTCATCATCGGCGGCGGTATGTCCTACACCTTCCAGGCCGCCAAGGGCAACAAGATCGGCACCTCGCTGTTTGACGCCGAAAAGGTCGATTACTGCCGCGATATGCTGAAGAAGGCCGAGGAGAAGGGCGTGAAGATCCTTCTGCCGGTGGACACCGTCGTGACCGCCGAATTCCCGGATCCTATCGACGCCCCCATTGAAACCGAGATCGTCCCCGCCACCGCCATTCCCGACGACAAGATGGGCATGGATATCGGGCCCGAGACCCGGAAGCTCTTTGCCGAAGCCGTTTCCGCCGCGAAGACCGTCGTGTGGAACGGCCCCATGGGTGTTTTCGAGAATCCGACTCTGGCCGCCGGCACCAACGCCGTGGCCGCGGCTCTCGCCGATTCCGACTGCATCTCCATCGTCGGCGGCGGCGACTCCGCCGCTGCGTGCGAGCAGCTCGGTTATGCCGACCGCATCACCCACATCAGCACCGGCGGCGGCGCTTCTCTTGAATTCCTCGAGGGGCTTGAACTCCCCGGCATCGCTTGCCTCCAGGATAAATAAATGTCGCAGGAAAGGAAAACACTATGAACCGCAGATACCGTAAAACCGTCATCGCCGGCAACTGGAAAATGAACAAGACGCCGGCAGAAGCCAAAGCCCTGATCAATGAGATCAAGGAGACCGTCGGCAAAGTCAAATGGTGCGACGTCATCGTATGCGTCCCCTTCGTCGATATTCCGGTGGCCGTCAAGGCGACCAAAGGCGCCAAGATCTCGGTCGGCGCGCAGAACATCCACTTCGAGCCCAAGGGCGCTTACACCGGTGAGATTTCCGCCGATATGCTCAAGGAGCTGGGCGTGAAATACGTCATCGTCGGCCACAGCGAAAGAAGACAGTATTTCGGCGAGACCGATCAGACCGTCAACAAGAAGGTCCACACGGTCCTTGACGCCGGGATGCAGCCCATCGTCTGCGTCGGCGAATCTCTCGAGCAGAGAGAGCAGGGCGTGACCTCCTCGGTCATCGAGACTCAGGTCCGCATCGCCCTCAGCGGCGTCGCCAAGGAGCAGATGCGCAAGATCATCATCGCCTACGAGCCCATCTGGGCCATCGGCACCGGCAAGACCGCCACCGCCGAGCAGGCCGCCGAGGTCTGCACCGGCATCCGCGAGATCATCCGTTCGCTCTACGGCGCCCGGGTGGCCCGCTCGGTCTCCATCCAGTACGGCGGTTCGATGAACGCGAAGAACGCTTCCGAGCTTCTGGCTCAGAACGACATCGACGGCGGCCTGATCGGCGGCGCTTCTCTGAAGGCTCCCGATTTCGCGGCGATCATCAACGCGGCCAATCAGTAATTCCACTATCGTCGTCCTCCCTTTCGGAAGACCCCCGAAGGGGAGGACTTTTTTTCGGAGGTTTTCATGTCCACACCAAACGCTCTCGTTCTGGCAAGGCTGAAGGACGAACCGGGCGCCGAGGCCAGGTTCTTCGCGCTGTTCAGCGGCTGCCCCCACGTGGTGCTGGAGGACAAGGGGCGGATCGAGACCGACCTTCTTAAAGAGTACGCCCAGAAGATCCGGGTGCGTCTGTTTGAAGCGGCCGATCACTCCTTTTTCCGCAAACGCCATTCCACCGGCCGCTCCGCCCGCATCATGCGGGATGCCATCGTGGACATCTGCCTTCTGAATCAGGCGGACATGGTCCTGGCGCATCTGAGCGAAAGGTTTTCCCCCGACAGGTCGTCTCCCGCCGAATACAACGAGGCGGTCTACTCCTTTTCCTCGGAGCTTTCGGCTTTTCTCGCCGGAAGCGGCGGCCTTTCCATGTTCTGCCTGAAAATGGGAGGCGAGTATCACCTTTTCCTCGCGGGCAACAGCGCCACTCTGGCCGCGGGCACGCTTTACGACGTGATCCCCACCTTTCTGGATCTCGCGGGGCTTTCCAAGCCCGACGAGATGAAGGGCACCTCGCTGATCATCTGAGAGCTTTCCCATAAAGCAACTCCCGACGGAGGCGTTTTCAAAAAGCGCCTCCTTTTTTCTTGCTGCCGCCCCCGGCGGCCCGCCGGGAGGAAGGCCTCCGGGATGGGGCCAAAGTCTTCTCCCCCTTAAGTGACGCCGTTCGGCACACACCATAGGGGTCGCCGCCCCGGCGATCCGTTCCCCAAGTGCCGTGACGGATGAGGGGCTCCCGCTGTTCTCTGTCTATAAGAAAAAGCCTCGTCTCCGCGGCGCGGGGAAGGACGCCTCATCCGTCAAAAGCTTCGCCTGGCTTGCTTTTGACACCTTCCCCTCAAAGGGGAAGGCCTCCGGGATGGCGCGTATCCGGCGGGCAAAGTGAATACGCCCCTTGTCAAAAAGCCGTATTCTGTGTATAATATTCTTGCTTCCGCGCGCACTCCGGGGGAAAGGCGGAAGGAAAACCGGAAAGGAACTGACTATCATGCTTGACGTGGCACACGTGACCAAACGCTACGGAAAGGTCATCGCCGTAAACGACCTCTCCTTTCATCTCGATCCCGGCAGCGTGACCGTTCTTCTCGGCCCCAACGGCGCCGGAAAGAGCACCATCATGAAGGCCATCACCGGCTTTCTCCGTTACGACGGGGCGATCCGGGTGGCGGGATACGACAACAAGACCTCCGAGGCCCGCCGGATCCTCGGCTACATCCCCGAAATGCCGTCGCTCTATCCCAACCTGACGGTTTCGGAACACATGGAATTTCTGGCGAGAGCCTACCGCCTGACCGATTACAAGGGCCGGATCGACCGGCTTCTCGACCGGTTCGAGCTTTCGGACAAGAAAAAGAAGTTCGGCGACGAGCTTTCCAAGGGCATGCAGCAGAAGCTGAACATCTGCCTCGGCCTTCTGCCCGAGCCGAAGCTGGTGCTTCTGGACGAGCCGATGATCGGTCTGGATCCCCACGCCATCAAGGAGCTGAAGAACGTCTTCGAGGAAATGCGCGCCGAGGGCCGCACCCTTCTGGTCAGCACCCACATCATCGACAGCGTGGATATGCTCTGGGACCGCACCGTGATCATGCAGGCCGGCCGCGCCGTGGCCAACGTCACCCGAACCGAGCTGGATGCTGACGGGCGGAGCCTGGAGGAGCTGTTCTTCGCGGTGACCGAGGGCGTGGACAAAGCGGACGTCTCCCATCCGGCCGGCGCCGAGGGGGAGGATGAGGCATGAGGCTCTTTTTCTATTACGCCTTTCACTCCTTCAAAAACCAGCTGCGCAAGCTCTTCAAGACCTGGGTCTTCGTCTTCATCGCGGTATGTCTTCTGATGGGGATCCTCATCGGCGGCGGCGCGGGGATCCTGGCCAGTCTGTTCGATGATGCCCCGGAGGAGATCCCGGAGGAGACCGGGATCCTTCCCGAAGACCCGGACGGGGGCGCGCCCGATCAGCCAGACGGCGAAGGCTTTTCCATCGAGATCGAGTTTCCCGCGGCCGACGCCCGGAAACTTGCGATTCTGGAGCTTGCGGCGGGCGGGGTGATCCTCTTCTTCTTCACGCTGGAGGCTCTGGGAGCCGACCGGAACGGCAGCAGGATCTTTCTCCCTGCCGACGTGAATCTGCTCTTCCCCTCGCCGATGAAGCCGCAGTCGGTCCTGTTTTTCCGCCTGATGACCCAGATCGGCACCGTCATTTTTGCCAGCGTCTATCTCCTCTTCCAGCTTCCGAACCTGATCCTGAACGTGGGGATGGATCTTGCGGGCGCGGTCGCGGTGCTTGTCGCCTGGATCCTGACCGTAATCTTCTCCAAGCTCATCGCGGTCTTCCTCTACACCGTTTCCTCCACCCATCCGGCGCTGAAATCCAGACTCCGGATCGCGATCTACGTGTTTCTCGGCCTGCTGGCGGCGGGATTCCTGATCGTGTGGAAGTCCGGGAACATGACCTGGCTGGACGCGCTGATCTCCTTCTTCAACGCGCCGGGCACCCGCCTGATCCCGGTATGGGGATGGATCAAGGGCTTTATGATGTACGCTGCGGAGGGGGACTATCTCCGGGCGGGGCTGTATTTCCTTCTGACCCTCGCGGGAGGCGGGCTGATGCTCTTCCTGATCTGGCGCGTGAAGGCCGATTTCTACGAGGACGCCATGGCCAAATCCGAAGAGACCGCCGCCCTTCTGGAAAAGGCGCAGAACAGCCGCACCGG
>CACYBP010000044.1 GCA_902772625.1 Oscillospiraceae bacterium | reverse complement strand
GAGGTCTATTACGCCAAGGCCGATTATCTGCGCCGCAACGGCAATCCCGGCGGCTGGTTCTGCGATCTGAAAAGAGCCGGCGGCGGCCCGATGATCGATCTCGGCGTGCACATCATCGACTTCGCCCGCTACGTCATGGGCAATCCGAAGCCGGTCTCGGTCTACGCCGCGACCTTCAAAAAGCTGGATCGCTCCTCCCTCCGCACCACCGCGGGCTACGTGTCCTACGGCAGGGAGAATAAGGAAATCAACGACGTGGAGGACGCGGCCACCGCCCTGGTGCGCTTTGACAACGGCGCTGTCCTGAATACCGAGACCAGCTACAGCCTGAATCTTCCCGCCGACCGCACCGAGATCGCGCTTTACGGCACGAAGGGCGGCGTCACGGTGAAGGACGATCTGAAATTCTATTCCACCGCGGCGGGCTTCATGACCGACACCACCCTGAAATACGATATTTCACTGCCCTTCGATCATATCTTCCGGCGGGAGATCGACCATTACGTGGCCTGCATCACCGACGGCATCCCCTGCCGCTCCCCCGCGGAGGACGGCGTGGAGATCATGAAGATCCTCCGCGGCGCCTACGAATCGGCTGAGACCGGACACGAGGTCCTGCTCTGAAAACCGGACGGTCCCCCGGGATTACCCGTTGAAATCCCGGGGGATGTCGTGTATAATATAGCGGATAACCGGGCCGGGACCGGCCGGGCAAGGGAGGGAACAAAGCCGTGAAGGGGATCGATCCGACCGTCAGACGGGAGACTCTTTATATCGCGGCGTGGACTCTTCTTCTCACCGCGCTGATGGAGGCGGTCTTCCTGATCCTCAGCCGGTGGACCCTGCCGGTGCTCTGGGGAGGACTCTTCGGGGCCTTTGCGGCGGTCCTGAATTTCTTCCTGATGGGCCTTACCGTACAGAAGGCGGTGGGGAAGGAGGAGAAGGACGCCGCGAACCTCATGCGCCTTTCCCAGATGGGGCGGATGCTCCTTCTGGTGGCGGTGGGACTCCTGGCCGCGCTGATCCCCTTTTTTGACCTGATCGCCGCCCTGATCCCGCTGTTTTTCCCGCGGATCGCGGTGGCTGTGCGCCCGCTCTTTGAACGGAAAAAACAAAACTGATGGCCGGGCTTCCGGCCTTCCAAGGTGGTGAAACGAACGTGCAAACAAAAGACCGCCGATTCCGGGCAGTCGACGTCGTGCTCCTTACACTGACGGTGCTGCCGTTTCTGGCGGGGATCCTGATCAAGCTCTTCTTCGTTCCGCCCAGCACCGGCATCGACATCACCGGCGCCTACGTGTTCTTCACGCTGCCGACGCCGCTCCAACCCCTTCCCATCACCGAATCGCAGGTGAATTCGTGGCTGGTGGTGCTGGCGCTTCTGTTCCTCTCGCTTTACATGACCCACGGCATCCGCGCCGGGCGGAAGACCAAAAGGCAGGTGATCGCCGAATGGATCGTGGAAAAGACCGAGGATCTGGTGAAGGGCAACATGGGCGACTATTTCCTGGGGTTCGCGCCCTTCGTCGCCGCGATCATGGCGATCTCGGCCTTCTCAAGCCTTCTGTCGCTTCTGGGGCTTTTCCCGCCGACTTCAGATTTGAACGTGGTGGGCGGCTGGGCGATCCTGGTGTTCTTCCTGATCACCTGGTACAAGCTGAAGTGCGGGCCGGTCTATTACCTGAAGAGCTTCTGCGAGCCGGTGGCCTTCTTCGCCCCGATCAATATCGTCAGCGAGCTTGCCACCCCGGTGGCCATGTCCTTCCGTCATTACGGGAACGTGCTTTCGGGGATCGTGATCTCGGTCCTGGTATCCGCGGGGCTTTCGGGGCTTTCGAATCTCCTGCTCGGGTGGCTGCCCGGAGTCCTGGGGGAAATCCCCTTCCTCCGGATCGGTCTGCCGGCGGTGCTTTCGGTGTATTTCGACCTGTTCAGCGGATGCCTGCAGGCGTTCATTTTCGCGATGCTGACCATGCTCTACGTGGCGGGAGCCTTCTCGCCTGAGGAATATCAAAAAAGAAAAGACAAAGCGGCCGCGCGCCGTGCGCGCCGCGCCTAACGGAGGATGACAAATGGAACTTGCAATCGGTATCATTCTGGGATGCTGCACTCTGGGCGCCGGGATCGCCATGATCGCCGGTATCGGCCCCGGTATCGGCGAAGGCAACGCCGTCGCCAAGGCCTGCGAAGCCATCGGACGCCAGCCTGAAAGCCGCAGCGCCGTCACCACCACCATGCTGATGGGCTGCGCCGTGGCGGAGACCACCGGCCTTTACGCGCTGGTCATCGCGATCCTTCTGATCTTCGTGGCCCCGGCTCGTCTGGTGGACATTCTCGTCAGCGCCATCGGACGCTGAACCGCCGGAAAGCGTGGATCCTATGCAGGAATGGTTGGATATCATCTCGGTCAACCTGTGGAATATCCTGATCTCGCTTTCGAACCTCGCGATCCTCTTTCTGCTTCTGAAGAAGTTCCTCTATAAGCCGGTCAAGGCCGCCATTGCCGCCCGGGAGGAGGCTGTGGCGAAGGAATACCGGGACGCCGAGGAGGCGAAGGCCCGGGCGGAGGAGACGAAGAAGGAGTGGGACGAAAGGATGCTCCGGGCCGAAAGCGAGGCCGGCGAGATCCTGAAGAAGGCGTCCTCGGCCGCCGAGCGGCAGAGCGGCGCGATCCTGGAAGAGGCCCGCGCCTCCGCCGACGGCATCGTCCGTCAGGCGAAGACCGAGGCCGAGCTGGAAAAGAAAAAGGCCGAGGCCGGCATCAAGCAGGAGATCGTCGATCTCTCCGCCGTCCTCACCGAAAAAATGCTCTCCCGCGAGATCCGCAAGGAGGATCACGAGGCTCTCTTCGAGGAGTTCCTGGAAGAGATCGGTGAAAAATCATGACCGGCCGCGGAAGAGAATACGCCGTCGCGCTTTTCGAGCTGGCGGCGGAGGAAGATAACGCCCGCGAGATCGCCGAAGGGCTGGAGCTTGTGGGAAAAGCGCTGCACGAAGCGCCCGAAAGCCTCGATTTTTTCGCCTCTCCCGCGATCTCCCGCTCCGAAAAGGAAGAGGTGATCGGCCTCGCCTTCGGCGGGCAGGTGTGCGATACGGTGCTTTCCTTCTTCACGCTTCTGTGCGACAAGAGAAAGATTTTTGAATTCGACGACGTAAAGCGCGAATACGACGCGTTATATCAGGAGAGCATCCGTGCTTCTCACGCCGAGGTCATTAGCGCCGCGCCCCTTTCCGAAGAGGAAAAGGCGAAGCTTCTGGAAAGCCTCGAAAAGCGCAGCGGACGCCGCGTGACCGCCGATTACCGGGTGGATCCCGCCCTGATCGGGGGGCTCGTCGTGGAAATGGACGGCGTGCGCATGGACGGCAGCATCAGAAGAAAGCTGCGGGACGTGCGGGAAGCCATGGAGGCCTGACGGCCGTCCCGGAGGAAGGGGGAGACCGAAGATCGCCCTTTCCGGGACCTCAGACTGACGCCGTCATCCCGCCCCCGGCGGGGTGACGGAAGAAAAAGGATGGTCAACTACCATGAGTCAAAGACCTGAAGAGATCAGCAATATCCTCAAGGAACAAATCAAAAAGTACCGCTCCCGGGTGGAAATGAGCGAGACCGGCTCGGTGGTGATGGTGGGCGACGGCATCGCCAGGGTCTACGGGCTTCGGAACTGCATGGCCAGCGAGCTTCTGGAATTCGACGACGGAAGCTTCGGCATGGCCCAGAACCTGGAGGACGAGACGGTGTCTGTCGCGATCCTTTCGGATAACGACGACATCCGCGAGGGAACC
Source organism: Oscillospiraceae bacterium (assembly GCA_902772625.1). Lineage (GTDB taxonomy): Bacteria > Bacillota > Clostridia > Oscillospirales > QAMX01 > RUG11797. Next base: position 5,372 of record CACYBP010000044.1, on the reverse strand, counting down.
GTGGTGAGAAGGACCGGACGGGTCCTTTCGGTGCCCGTGGGAGAAGGCTTCCTCGGCCGCGTGGTCAACGCCCTGGGCGAGCCCATCGACGGCAAAGGTCCGATCAGCGCGAACGGCACCCGCCCCGTGGAATCCGAGGCGCCCGGCATCATCGAAAGACAGAGCGTTTCGGTGCCGCTGCAGACCGGGATCAAGGCCATCGACAGCATGATCCCCATCGGCCGCGGCCAGCGCGAGCTCCTCATCGGCGACCGCCAGACCGGCAAGACCGAGATCGCCATCGACACCATCATCAATCAGAAAAACACCGGCGTGATCTGCATCTACGTGGCCATCGGCCAGAAGAGCACCTCGGTGGTCCAGCTGGCTCAGGAGCTTACCCGCGCCGGGGCCATGGAGTATACCATCATCGTATCGGCTTCGGCATCTGAGAGCGCGCCGCTTCAGTACGTGGCGCCCTACTCCGGCTGCGCCATGGCCGAATACTTCCGGGAGCAGGGCAAGGACGTCCTGATCATCTACGACGATCTTTCCAAGCACGCGGTGGCCTACCGCGCCCTGTCGCTCCTGATCCGCAGACCTCCGGGACGCGAGGCCTTCCCGGGCGACGTGTTTTATCTGCATTCCCGCCTTCTGGAGCGCGCGGCCTGCGTGGCGCCCGAATACGGCGGCGGATCGATCACCGCACTTCCCATCATCGAGACCCAGGCCGGCGACGTCTCGGCCTACATCCCCACCAACGTGATCTCCATCACCGACGGCCAGATCTTCCTGGAAACCGAGCTTTTCCACGCCGGCGTCATGCCCGCCATCAACCCGGGCATTTCGGTCAGCCGCGTGGGCGGCTCGGCACAGATCAAGGGTATGAAAAAGGTGGCCGGGCCCTTGAAGCTCCTCTATTCCCAGTACCGCGAATTGCAGGCCTTCGCCCAGTTCGGAAGCGACCTGGACGCCGATACCAAAGCGCGTCTTGCCCTGGGAGAACGGATCGTGGAGGTCCTGAAGCAGAAGCGCAACCACCCGATCCCGGTGGGCTGCCAGGTGGCCATCGTCTACGCCGTCATCAACGGTTATCTCGACGAGGTGCCGGTGGAAAAGGTCAGCGCGTATGAAAACGCGCTTTACGAAAAGCTGAAAAGCGATTACGCGCATCTTCTGGAGCGCATCGCCCAGGGCTTCTTCGAGGACGAGGACGTGGAAACGCTCAAAAACGCCCTCGGCGAAATGAAGAGGTGACGGGATGGGAGCCGATACCAAAAGCCTGCGTCTGCGGATGAAAAGCGTGGATTCCACGCTGCATCTGACCAGAGCCATGGGGCTGGTGGCCTCCTCCAAGATCCGCCGGGCCAACGATCAGATGATGCGCGCCCGGGAATACGCCGCCGCGGTGAACGAGGTGATCGCCGATCTCTCGCTTTCGCCGGAGTGTCAGAAGAGCCCCTATATGCGGAAAAGCGAGGGAAAGACCCGCCTGGTGGTCATCGCGGGGGACCGCGGACTTGCCGGCGGCTACAACGCCAACGTCTTCCGCCTGATGAAGGAATATCCGGAGGCCGAGATCCTTCCCATCGGGAAACGGGTATGCGACCGGGTGGGAAAGGAAACCGTCTCCTCCGAGGCCTTTGCTTACGCCGACGCGAAAGAGCTCGCGGAATCGCTCTGCCGGGATTTCGCCGCGGGGGAATACGCGCGGCTCGGCGTGATCCGGACGCGCTACGTCTCCATGATGACCCAGGAGGCGGAGCTTTTGTGGGTCCTTCCCTTTGAAAAGGCGGAGGGAGAACCGAAAAACGTCATGCTTTTTGAACCGGACGAGGCGGCGGTGTTTTGCGACGCGGCGCCTCTTGCGGTGGCCGGGATCCTCTTTGCCGCGGTGCGGGAAAGCTTCGCCAGCGAAGTGGCCGCGCGCCGGATGGCCATGGACTCGGCGGGCAAGAACGCGGAGCAGATGATCGAGGATCTGCGCCTTGCCTACAACCGCGCCCGCCAGGGCGCCATCACCCAGGAGATCACCGAAGTGGTGGCCGGAAGCGACATATAAAGGAGAGAAGAATATGCTTGATACGGCATTGGGCAGCGTATCGCAGGTCATGGGGCCTGTGGTGGACGTCAGGTTTCCGGAGGGACGCCTGCCCGCCATCGATAACGCCCTGACCATCCCGGTGGGGAAACGCACGCTGACCGTGGAGGTGGCCCAGCATATCGGCGACAGCACCGTCCGGTGCATCGCCATGGCTTCCACCGACGGATTGAAGCGCGGCACCCCCGTCACAGACACCGGCAAGGCCATCAGCGTCCCGGTGGGACGCGAGACCCTCGGCCGGATCTTCAACGTCCTGGGCGACGTGGTGGACAACGGCCCTCCGGTGGAGACCGAAGAGAGATGGAACATCCACCGTCCCGCCCCGGAATACGAAGAGCTTGCCACCTCCACCGAGATCCTGGAGACCGGCATCAAGGTCATCGACCTGATCTGTCCCTATTCCAAGGGCGGCAAGATCGGCCTTTTCGGCGGCGCGGGCGTGGGCAAGACGGTGCTGATCATGGAGCTGATCAACAACGTCGCCAAGCAGCACGGCGGCCTTTCGGTGTTCACCGGCGTCGGCGAGCGCACCCGTGAAGGAAACGATCTTTATAACGAAATGAAGCAGTCCGGGGTCTTAAAAAACACCGCCCTGGTCTACGGCCAGATGAACGAGCCGCCCGGAGCGCGCATGCGCGTCGGCCTTTCCGGACTGACCATGGCCGAATATTTCCGCGACACCGAAGGGCAGGACGTGCTTTTGTTCATCGACAACATCTTCCGCTTCACCCAGGCGGGAAGCGAAGTGTCGGCCCTTCTCGGGCGCATGCCCTCGGCAGTGGGCTATCAGCCCACCCTTGCCAACGAAATGGGCGCTCTGCAGGAGCGCATCACCTCCACCCGCCGGGGCTCCATCACCTCGGTGCAGGCGGTATACGTCCCGGCCGACGACCTGACCGACCCGGCCCCCGCCACCACCTTTGCGCATCTGGACGCCACCACCGTCCTTTCCCGCTCCATCGCCTCCCAGGGCATCTATCCCGCGGTGGATCCTCTGGAATCCACCAGCCGGATCCTTTCGGCGGAGATCCTCGGCGAGGAGCATTACGCGGTGGCTAAAGAGGTCCAGCGCATCCTCCAGCGGTATAACGAGCTGATGGACATCATCGCCATCATGGGCATGGACGAGCTTTCGGACGAGGACAAGGTCCTGGTGGCCCGGGCGCGCAAGATCCAGCGCTTCCTGTCCCAGCCCTTCTACGTCTCGGAAAAATTCACCGGATATCCGGGCGTCTACGTCCCGCTTTCGGAGACCATCCGCGGCTTCCGCGAGATCATCGACGGCAAGCACGACGACCTGCCCGAATCGGCGTTCCTCTTCGCCGGCACCATTGACGAGGTGGTGGAAAGAGCGGAAAAGGAGAGAGGATGAAAACCTTCTTTCTGACCGTTTCCACGCCCCTCGGCAACGCCTACGAGGGGGAGGCCGCTCTCCTGTCCCTCCGGGGAAGCGAGGGTGATCTCGCGATCCTCTCGGGGCATATCCCCTTCTCCACCGCCGTGAAGGCGGGGCGGGTGAAGATCCTGACTCCGGAGGAGGAAGAAAGGCTCTTCACCATCGACGGCGGCCTTCTCACCGCCGCGGGGGAGCGCGTGACCCTTCTCGCCGGGACCTTTGAACCGGCGGAGGAGGAATAAAGTCCCCGGATCCTGTATCAAAAAAGCGGCGCCCCGGTTTTCCTCAGGGAAAACCGGGGCGCTTTGCATACGGCGATCGGGCGGATCACAGGAACCACGCGTTGGTGTAGGCGCGGCGCCCGGCGTGATCCACCACCTCCGCCTTGACGAAGACGTCGGCGGGATCGATCTGAAATTCCGCGTGAGTCAGATTCCCACCCTCCGGGGCGATGACCCGGTGGGCGTGGCGGATGCCGGTGGTGAAGGCGATCTCCCGCGCCGCGGGGGCGGTGACGTGGAAAACGCCGTCCTCGATAAAGGCCTCGTCGAGGCTTGCGCCCCAGGAGGCGTAGTAGTGCCCTTCCTTCAGGGCGTTGAAGATCGCCCCGTAGGAAAGCTCCGGGGCCTTGATCATCACGTAGCCGCCGCACATGTCGTGATCCCCGTGGTTGTCGTCGGTGGCGAGGGTGAAGAGCCTTCCGTGCTTTTTCAGCATCCTTTCGTACACGATGGCGTTTTCCTCGTGCCATCCGCCCACGTAGCAGCCGTGGTTGTAGATCTCCATGGCGTCGAAGCCCTCGTAGAGGTCGTAATCGTTCTGATCCTCGCAGGACCACTCGGGATGGTTGTAATGGACCAGGAAGCCCTGCTCATGGCCCCACTTGATATAGTCGTTCACAAGCTTCGGGGAATATCCCGCGGGATCCTCCCGGTGCGCGGCGTGCGGCTCGGGGGAGATCAGGTTGACGTGGCAGGTCTTCCGGAACTTGTAGGGAAGATCGGACGGCCCCTCGGTGAAATCCATCTCGTAGCCGGTCAGGGCGAGAAACGCGGGATCGTTCAGGTCGGAATGATCCACCATGTTCCGGTGATCGGTGTAGGCCACCACCGCGTAGCCGTGCTTTTTGTAATGCTCCTTGATTTCCTCGGGGGTGTGCTTCCCGTCGGAAACGGTGGTGTGGCAGTGGAGATTGGCGCGATAGTAATTCCCTCCCGCCGGGATCACGTCAATGCGCATATTTTGCTCCTTTCCCGCGCTTCAGGCGCGGAGCACGGCCTTGTCATAGGGCGTGCCGTCGATTTTTTTGAAGGTGAAGACACCTTTTTCAAAGACCATGTAGCCGTTCGTGCTTTCTCCCTTGGGGATCGAGACCGAGCCGGGGTTCAGAAAGAGGATCCCGCCCCGCCATTCGTTGACCGGCACGTGGATGTGTCCGAAAAGGAAGGCGCTGCCCCGGGGCATGGGCATGGGCTTTTCCGGGGTGAAGACGTCCCCGTGGGTGAGATACAGAGAGGTCCCGCCCTGAAAGACCGGAAGATAGGGCGCCTCGATGGGAAATTCCAGCACCATCTGGTCCACAGAACTGTCGCAGTTGCCCTTCACCGCCAGGATCACGTCCTTATATTCGTTCAGCATGGCCGCCACCCGGGCGGGATCGTATTCCTCCGGAAGGGCGTTGCGCGGGCCGTGATAGAGGAGGTCGCCGAGAAGCAGAAGCCGGTCGGCCTGCTCTTTCCGGAACTTTTCCAGAAGAAGGCGGGTAAAATGCGCCGATCCGTGAAGATCGGAGGCGATCAGAAATTTCATGAGCCGTATCCTTTCTCCCGCCGTCTTCGAGAGGCGGGAACGCGCTTTTTCTTTTCGTATTGTACCACAGATCCCGGGGAAAGG
>CACYBP010000043.1 GCA_902772625.1 Oscillospiraceae bacterium | reverse complement strand
TCCCTGTTTGCCTCCTGCACCGGCAAGACCCCCGACGAAATCGCCAAGGAAGAGGCGGCTCAGATCAACATCAACACCATCACCTGGACCCTTGAGGTCGAAGGCGCCGAGAAGACCTCCTACACCCGCGCCGAGGCCGAGGCCCACGAGCTTTCCCACATTATCGTCAGCATGTACTTACAGTACGAGACCGGCCCTGACGGCAACGGCATCGCCGGCACCGTGAAGAGCTTCCGTCTGGACGGCATCACCCTGGCCGAATTCCTGGCGGACGTCGGCGCCCCGAACGCCACCAAGGTCACCTACTACGGCAAGTCCTTTGACGACACCGACGTGATCTACACCATCGAAGGCGACCTGCTCCAGAGCGACAAGGTCCTCGTCGGCTGGATCATGAACAAGGACAGCATCCTCCCGAACTTCTCCAAGACTTACGTCGGCGTGTTCGGCGCGTCCTCCATGGCTGACTTCACCTCCTGCTGCTCGGTCTCCAAGATCGTCATCGAGTAAGCATTCTCCTCCGGGAAAACGCCTTCCCGGACCCGCCCCCTAAACGCCGCTCCGCGCTCCTCCCGTCCGGGGAGAGCGCGGAGCTTTTTTCTTTCGCGGCGGTCGGCCTTCCCTTTCGCTCCGTCTCGTTTTCCTTGACTTTGCCGCGCCGGTATGCTATACTCTGCGAAATATCATATAGGGAGGAAAGCGATGCGTCTTCTGTTATTCGATCTGGACGGCACGCTTCTGACAAGCGAAAAGACCGTCTCCCCGGGCTCTCTCGACGCCGTCGGAAAGGCGCGGAAGGCGGGATACCTCGCGGGGATCGTCACCTCCCGGAGCGTACGGAATTCCGAAAGCTTTCTCGCCTCGCTCTCCCCGGATCTCCTGATTGCCAGCGGAGGCGCGATCGCCTTATATCAGGGCTCGGTCCTTTTCCGCCACGGCTTTTCCGGGGAGGAGACCGGAGAGATCATCCGAAAGGCGCGGGAGATCGTGGGGCCGGACGCCGAGATCACGGTGGACGTGGATTTCGCCCACTTTACAAACTTCCGCGACAAATACGACCAGAGCAAAACCACCTGGGGCGAGGATATCTACACCGTGTTCGACGATTGGCGGGACGAATCCCTGAAGGTCTGCGTGCGCATCCCCGAGGAAGAAAAGGCACGGGAGCTGATCGGGCTTCTTCCTCATTGCGACGCCATCCGGTTCAGCGAGGAATACTGGTACAAGTTCACCAAAGCCGGGGTAACCAAGGAGGACGCCGTCCGGGAGGCCTGTTCCCTGCTTTCGGTCAGTCTTTCGGACGTCACCGCCTTCGGCGACGACCTTGCGGATATCGGCATGCTCCGCATGGCCGGGGTGGGCGTCGCCATGGGGAACGCCCTGGACGAGGTCAAAAAGGCCGCCGACCGGGTGATCGGCGGGAACGACGAAGAAGGGATCCGGGACTATCTGGAGGCGCTTCTGAAAGAGGAAGCCTGAAAAATACAGCATCGCACCGCGGACAGGAGTCCGCGGCGCGTTTTTTTCTGCGGTTATCTTTCCTCCCGGAAATAGGCGTTGCCGAGACTTTCGGGGGGATGATCCTCCTTTTTCCGGCGCATGCTGGTGATCACCAGCACCACCACCGTCACCACGTAAGGAAGGATCTTGTAGATCTCGTCGGGGATGGGCAGATGCACCCGCATGTAAAGGATCATCAGCGCGCCGAAGAGCGCCGAGCCCCACAGGGCGTTGAGCGGACGCCAGAGGCAGAAGATCACCAGCGCCACCGCCAGCCAGCCTTCGCCCGCCAGCCCCTCGTGATTCCACACGCCTCCCGCGATGGTCATGATATACACCATGCCGCCGATGGCCGAGATGCCGCCGCCGATCACGGTGGCCAGGTATTTGTACCGGTTGACGTTGATGCCCGCGGCGTCGGCGGTGGCGGGCGATTCGCCCACCGCGCGCAGATTCAGGCCCCAGCGGGTCTTCTTGAAATAGACCGTCATCAGGACCGCGATCACGATCCCGAGATAGACGAACAGATTGTGTCCGAAAACGATCTTGCCGATCACCGGGATATTCTGCAGGAAGGCCGGGAAGACCGGGTTCTGGAACTGATCCTTCAGGGCGATGCTCACCGCCACGTAGCCGCCTTCACGGATGCGCATGTATTCGCCCAGGAACTGTCCCGCACCGGTGCCGAGGATCGCCAGGGCAAGACCGGTGACGTTCTGGTTGGTGCGAAGGGTGATGGTGAGGAAGCTGTAGATAAGCGCGCCGAAAGCGCCCGCCAGGAAGGCGAAGAGCAGGGCGATCAGGATCGCGAGAGCGCCGCTGGCGTTCTCGCCGGCCATTCTTCCGTAATAGTAGGCGCCGGCGATGCCGAAGGCGCCGCCCATATACATCATGCCCTCCACGCCGAGGTTCAGGTTGCCGGATTTTTCGGTCAGGATCTCCCCCATGGTGCCGAACATCAGGGGCGCGCCGTTCAGGATCGCGTTGAAGATCAGGGCCACCGCCGCGTCAAGAAAGGTCATGCTTTTTTCGCCTCCTTGCTTTCCTTATGGGACCGCACCAGCCGGTAGCGGATGAAGAATTCCGAGGCCAGCATGAACATCAGGATGATCCCGGTGATGATATCGGAGATGGAGGTGGGGATTCCCATGACGGTCTCCAGATTGCCCGCGCCCTTGCTGAGCACCGCGAGCAGAAGCGAGATGACGATCATGGCGAAGGGATTGAGCTGGGCGAGCCAGGCCACCGTGATGGCGGTGAAGCCCACGCCGCCGGCCACGCCGTAATAAAGCGTCCGGTTGGCCCCCGACACGATCATGAAGCCCACCAGCCCCGAGATCGCCCCGGAGAGGAGCATGGTGCGCACCGTGATCCAGGCCACGTTCATGCCCGCGTAGCGTGCGGTGTTCGTGCTTTCCCCCAGCACCGCGATCTCGTATCCGTGCTTGGTATAGCGCATGTAGACGAAGATCAGAACGGTCAGGACGAGCACCACGATCCATCCGATATGCACCCCGAACACCTTGGGCAAAAGCGCCGAGGCGTGAAAATTCGGGATGATCTGGCTTCCGGGCTTGCCCTCCCAGGGGCCGCCCTGAAGCCATTTGACGATACCGATGGCGATGTAGTTCATCATCAGGGTGAAAAGGGTCTCGTTGGTGCCCCATTTCGCCCGGAAAAAGGCGGGGATCAGGGCCCAGAAGGCGCCGCAGAGCATGCTGCCCAGGGCCATCATCAGAAGCAGGAGAAGCGACGGTTCCTTGCCCGCAAAGAGTCCGTATTTTCCGCCGAAGGTCAGGGCGAAAAAGGTCGCTCCGATGGCGCCGACGGTGATCTGGCCCTCCGCGCCGATGTTCCAGAATTTCATTTTGAAGCAGGGGGCGATGGCCAGGGCCACCCCCAGAAGGGGCACCGCGATGTTGACCACGCGCTGTCTCGCGCTCTCCCGGCCCAGGGCGCCCGACAGGATCTCGCCGTAGGCCTTCACCGGATTGCTTCCCAGAAGGAGGAAGATCAGAGCGCCCACCAGCATCGCCGCCAGAAGCGAAAGGAGCCGGATCATCCAGGCGTATTTCGCCGGAAGCTCGCTTCTTTTGACCAGATGGAAAAGCGGCTGTTTTCTCTCACGCATCGGCTTCTCCTCCCTTCCCGAGGTGGGTCATCATCATGCCGACCTCTTCCTTGGTGACCGTCCGGGCGTCCGCGATCCCCGAGACCTTGCCGTCGTAAAGCACCAGGATCCGGTCGCAAAGCTCCAGAAGCACGTCCAGATCCTCGCCCACGAAGATCACCGCGACGCCGTTCTTTTTCTGCTGGTTCATCAGGTTGTAGATCGTATAGGACGTATTGATATCAAGACCCCGTACCGCGTATGCGCTCATCAATACCGAAGGCGCCGTGGCGATCTCGCGCCCCACCAGGACCTTCTGCACGTTGCCGCCGCTGAGCCGGCGGACCGGGTAGTTGACGTCGGGGGTGACGACCTCCAGCTCGTCCATCACTTTTTTGGCCAGGGCGTTGGGATCCTTGTGATGCACGAAGGCGCCGCCGCCTTCCCGCCAGGAGCGCAGCATCATGTTCCCCACCATGCCCATGCCGCCCACCAGGCCCATGCCCAGCCGGTCCTCCGGCACGAAGGCCATGGCCACCCCGGCGGATTTGATCTGCATGGGGGTCTTGCCCACCAGGTTCGAGGGCTTCTTCCCCTCGGGGGTATATAAGATCTCGCCGGATTTCACCGGGCAGAGTCCCGCGATGGATTCCAGAAGCTCCTTCTGCCCCGAGCCGGCCACCCCGGCGATCCCCAGGATCTCGCCGCCGAAAGCGGTGAAATTCACGTGATCGAGCTTGGTGACCCCCTCGTCGTCCACCACGGTCAGGTCGGTGATCTTCAGGCGCGGCGCGGTGTTTTCCGGCTCCGAACGGTCGATGTTCAGGGAAACCTGTCTTCCCACCATCATGTTGGTCAGCTCGGCGGCGTCGGTCTCCCCGATGGCCACCTCGCCCACGAAGGTTCCCCGGCGCAGGACCGCCACCCGGTCGGCAAGAGAGGTCACCTCGTGGAGCTTGTGGGTGATGATGACGATGGCCTTGCCGTCCTTTTTCATCACGCGCAGCACGTCGAAGAGCTTTTCGGTCTCCTGCGGCGTCAGGACGGCGGTGGGCTCGTCCAGGATCAGGACCTCGGCCCCGCGGTACAAAAGCTTTATGATTTCCAGCGTCTGCTTTTCAGACACCGACATGTCGTAGACTTTTTTGGCCGGATCCACCGAAAAGCCGTACTTTTCGGCGATCTCGCGGATCTTCCGGGAAACCTCCCGGATATCGAGAAGGGCTCCGCCCTCCAGCCCGAGCACCACGTTTTCGGCGGCAGAAAGCACGTTGACCAGCTTGAAATGCTGGTGGATCATGCCGATCCCGTGGGCGAAGGCGTCCTTCGGCGAGGCGATGGTCGCTTCTTTTCCGTTGACGAAGATCCGCCCGCTGTCGGGGAAATAGAGCCCCGCCAGCATATTCATCAGGGTGGTTTTGCCCGATCCGTTTTCTCCGAGCAGGGAGAGGATCTCCCCCTTCCGGATCTCCAGGGTGACCCGGTCGTTCGCCACCACCGGGCCGAAGGTCTTGGTGACCTCCTCCATGCGCACGGCGCAGGTAGTATCCACAGATCTCATCCTCTCTAACTTGATCGCTTGCCGCGCTCTCACGGCGCTTTCCCCCCAAAAAAGCCCCGTCGGGACGCGGAGAAAGAAAAGAAGGTCACAGGGGCCTGAAAAGGGCCCCTGTGACCGCGGGGAAACTCAAAAAGCCTCGTTCAGGAGGGTGATGCCGTCGATCCGGAGCGCGAAATACGGAGCGGACATCAGATCCGGCACGGCGGACTCATGGAACTCGCCGTCCCAGATGGCTTCGCCCTCGTCCGGCACGAAGTCGCCGGTCATGTCGATGGCGGTGTAGGAGGTGACGGCTTCGCCGTTCACGGTGAACTTGGAGGTATCGAAGACCTTCAGCTCGCCCTTGGAGATCTGGTCCATGACCTCTTTGATCTTCTCGGCGGTGCCGGCGGCGGCGATCTCTTCGTTCAGGTCGGTCATGACGACCTCGCCCTCGGCCATGCCGTGGCTGTAGTCGGCGTCAAAGTTCTTGCCTTCGGCGACGGCGGTGATGGCATAGACGAAGTACTTGGTCCAGTCGATGCGGGTGGAGATGATGGAAGCCTTCGGAGCGGCGTCGATCATGTCGGCGTTGTAGCCGGTGTGGAACACGCCGTTCTTTTCAGCGGTGGTGGCGGGGGTGGTGTTGTCGGAATGCTGGGAGATCAGGACGCAGCCCTGATCGATCAGCGCCTGGGCGGCGTTGGCTTCCAGCGTGGCGTCAGACCAGGAGCCCACGAACTGCACCTTCATGGTGACCGACGGGCAGACCGAGCGGGCGCCGAGGTAGTAGGCGGTGTAGCCCGAGATCACTTCGGCGAAGGAGTAAGCGCCGACGTAGCCGATGATGGCTTCTTCGGGCTTGATCTCACCGTTGTCGATCATTTCCTGGAGCTTCATACCGGCGACGACGCCGGCCACGTAACGGCCCTCGTGAATGCGGTTGAAGGCGTTGTGGGTGTTGTCAAGATCGTCCTTCCAGCTGCCTTCGTTGGTCAGGCCGACGAACTGGACCTCCGGGAAGTCGGCGGCCACGGTCAGCATGGCCGGCTCCTGTCCGTAGGAGTTGTTGAAGATCACGGCGCAGCCGTCCTCGGCGAGCTCTTCGTTGGCCACGGCCACCGGATCGCCCTCGATGAGGTTGTACTTTATGACCCATTCCACGTTGATGCCGTTCTTGGCAAGCTCTTCCTTGGCGGTTTCGGTGGCGCGGATGAAGTTGTAGGTATAGCCCTTGTCGTTTTCGTCGCCGATGCAGACCAGGCCGACCTTCACGTTCTTGGCTTCGGGAGCCTCGGAACCGGTGTCGGCGGGCTCAGTCGCGCCGGTGGAGCCGGTATCGGCGGGCTTTTCGGTGTCGGCAGCGTTGTCCGAGCAGGCGGCCAGCGCCAGGATCATGGCCATCGCCAGAAGCAGCGCCAGAAGTCTCTTTTGCATGTCTCTCTTTCCTCCTCACAAATTCGAAGAAAATATCCGTTCTTTCCTATCCGAAGTTGATTCCGGCAGAGGAAAGAACGGTTTCATGATATCATAGCAGGCCGAGCTTTGCAATCGGCAAAAGTCAATCTTTTTCCCCCTCCCCGGGGGCTTTTTTTATGGATTTCCACAAGTTGCCCTTTCGCTTCTCCCGCGCGATTGACGAAGGGCGGGAAAAATGCTATACTGTCGCCGGAAAGCCGTCCGGATTCCTTTCTTCCGGCGCGGAGGAAGGCCCGAAGGCTGATTCCCGACTTCAAAAAAGGGAGGCTGATCCCATGTACTGTACCCATTGCTCCAATCAGATCGAAGAGGGCGCCGCCGTATGCATGAAATGCGGCTTCGCCGTGGGGAGCGACCGGCGCTTCTGCCCCGCCTGCGGCGCCGAAACCGAGCCCGGCCAGGCGGTCTGCACCTCCTGCGGCCATCTGATCCCGGTCCCCGTGGACAGCTCCAAGCAGAAATCCCGGCTGGTGGCGGGGCTTCTCGCCCTGCTCTGCGGCGTTTACGGCGTGCACAATTTCTACCTCGGCAACACCGGCAAGGCCGTGGCGCAGCTGGTGATGACCCTGATCGGTCTGGCGACCTGCTGGCTGATCGTCGGGGTCTTCCCCATCCTCGGCGCGGCGATCTGGTCCATGGTGGAGGGGATCCTGCTCTTCACCGGAAAGATCGACGTCGATTCCGACGGCGTCCCCCTGAAGGATTCCTTCTGATCCCGCCCGGTATGCAAAAAGCGGAAAGCGGTCCCGGCATGCGGCAGATGCTCATAAGAAAGTTTTGATTAAAAATATGGACATCTGTCTGACAAGGTTGGCAAAAGGAATACCGGTCTGTTTTATGGGCTCAATGTCAATAGTTGGGGTAGAAGAAAAAATAGAGAGGATGCCGAGAGGAAGCAAGGCATCCTCTCTATTGATTTGCACAGT
>CACYBP010000042.1 GCA_902772625.1 Oscillospiraceae bacterium | reverse complement strand
TTCGCAGCGGTGGCGCCGGTGTGCGGCACCGGCGTATACTGGTACGGGGGCCAGCTGGTGAATAAACCGGTCTGGGCCTTCCACGGGGATCTTGACGAGGTCGTGCCGCCGGGCGAAAGCCTTTCGATGGTCTCCTCGATCAACAAGCGCGGAGGAAAGGCAAAACTGACCCTCTTCCACGGTGTCGGCCACGGCGCCTGGGTCGGCGCCTACGCGGGGGACACCCTTCTCAACTGGCTTCTGGAAAAGAGCCTGTGAATCTCTGAAACGGTTATGGAATGAAAGGCATGAAAGACGAAAAGGAACTCATCAGAAAGCTGACCCTCGGGGAAAAGATCCGGCTGGTGGAGGGGCTTGAAAGCTGGAAGACCAACGCGGTCCCGCGCCTCGGGATCCGTTCGCTCTATCTCACCGACGGCCCTCTTGGGGTGCGCAGAAAGGCCGCGGGCAGAAACACCGGGGCGGTGGGATTGGGAAGGGCGCTTCCCGCCACGCTTTTTCCGGCTCCGGCGACCCTTTCGGCCTCCTTCGATCCCGCCCTTTCGGAAAAGGTGGGCTTTGCCATGGGCAGGGAGGCGAAGGCCCTCGGGGTGGACGTTCTCCTGGCCCCGGCTATGAACGTCAAGCGCGATCCGCGCTGCGGACGGAATTTCGAATACTATTCCGAGGACCCTTTGCTGACGGGAGAGACGGCGGCGGCCTTCGTGAGAGGCGTGGAGAAGACCGGGACGGCCGCGTGCCTGAAGCATTTCGCCCTGAACAACACCGAATCCTTCCGGTATATGCGCGATTCGGTCGCCGACGAGCGCACTCTCCGGGAGATCTATCTCCGCCCCTTTGAGATCGCGGTGCGGAAGGGGGATCCCTCCGCCGTGATGTGCTCCTACAACAAGATCAACGGGATCCACGCGTCGGAAAACGAAAGGCTTCTCACGAAGATCCTTCGGAAGGAATGGGGCTTTCACGGCCTGGTGATGACCGACTGGGGCGCTACCCGGGACCGGGTGGCCGGGGTGAAGGCCGGGTGCGATCTCGATATGCCCGGCGGGATCCTTCTGAACCGCGAGGCGCTTTACGAGGCGGTGAAAAAGGGGACCCTCCCCGAAAAGACCCTGGACCGGGCGGCGGAGCGGATCCTCCGCCTTGTGAAAAAAGCCGGACCCGGAAAAAAGCGGACCGATCCCGAAAGGCTTCTGAAGGCGCACCGCGCGCTTTCCCGGTCCGCCGCCGAAGAGAGCATGGTGCTTTTAAAGAACGACGGCGTCCTGCCCCTTTCGGGAAGGGAAAAGCTTCTCGTGACCGGGGGCTTTTTCCGGCACATGCGCGCCCAGGGCGCAGGCTCCAGCAGCGTGAATCCCCGCTTTCTCGTCGAGCCGGAGGAGGCCTTCCGGCGCGCCGGGACGAACTATACCTACGCCGAGGGCTTTTATCCTGAGGACGACCGTCCGGATGAAAAACTGGAACGGGAAGCCCTGGAAAAAGCCCGGGACACCGATCTGATCCTGCTCTTCTGCGGCCTCGGCCGCCACAGCGAAAGCGAGGGCGCGGACCGGCCCGATCTTTCGCTCCCTGAAAACCAGCTTTCGCTTTTTAAAAAGCTCCTTGCCGCCGGAAAAAAGCTCGCCGTGGTGATTTTCGGCGGCGGCGCGGCGGACGCCTCTCCGCTTCTTCCGGCAAACGCGCTGCTCTACGCCGGGCTTCCCGGCGGGGAGGGCGGCGAGGCGCTGCGCCGGGTGCTCTTCGGCGAGGCCGAGCCGGGCGGAAGACTGGCCGAAAGCTGGATCCGGAACCGGGATCTCCTGCCCCTGCCGAAGGACCACCGCGCGGCCCTCTATAAAGAGGGGATCTTCGTGGGATACCGGTATTTTGCCGCAAGACCCGGCCGGGCGGTTTTTCCCTTCGGACACGGCCTTTCCTATACGGAATTCGCCCTTTCGGATCTTGTCTGCCGCGGAACGGAGGTCACGGCGAAGATCAAAAACGTCGGCTCCCGGGCGGGAAGCGCCGTGGCGGAGCTTTACCTCGGACGGAATCCCGAAAGCGTGACCTTCGGCGAAAAACGGCGTCTCGTACGCTTCCGGAAGGTCCGGCTTCTCCCGGGAGAGGAGACCGAGGTCAGCTTCTCTCTTGCAAAAGAAGACTTCGCGTGGTATCACGCGCCTCTCGGCCGGTTCGTCATGGAAAAGGGGACCTATCCCGTGGAACTCGGCTTTTCCTCCGAGGATATCCGCCTTCGTTCTGAGATCGCGGTCCCGGGGGAGGAAGAGGTCCCGCCGCCGACGTCGCGCCGGGTCGCTTCGGCCTACCGGAAAAATCCCCGCCGCGTTCCGGACGGGGTCTTCCGGGAGCTTCTGGGACGGGAGCTCCCGGGGGAAGAAGAGGGCGAATTCGATCTCGAATCCCCCCTGCTCCTGGCGAGAAAGACCGGGATCGGCCGGGTGATCCTTTCGGGAGTGGACGTTTTCCTTCGCCGCCGGGTGAAAAAAGCCGAACGCATGCCCCGGGGAAAAGAACGGGATGAGGCGATCCGCAACCGGATCTTCCTCGGCACCATCCTCCACGAAAACTCTCTCCGCTCCATGATCCAGAGCAGCGGCGGGGTGGCGCAGATGAAGCTTGGAAACGCCCTGGTGCATCTGGCCAACCGGAGATACGGCAAAATGCTCGGGGCGCTCCTTGCGCCGGGAAAGCGCACCGAATGAGGGAATAAGAAAAAAGCGTCCGCGCTTCGCTTGCGCGGACGCTTTTATGATCGGAGATCACTCGACCCGGATCGAGACCGTCCTTTCCTCTCCGGCCGGGAGCGGCAGACGCAGCATCAGATGGTTGAACCCGCCCACCGGGTTGAACCGGCGCTCTCCGGTCCCGAAGGGAGCTTCGAAGGCTCCGTCGGAAGTGAGAAGGATCCGGCATCCCTCTTTCCCTACGACAGCCCGGTTCCCCGAAAGCTCGACCCGGTCCCCTCTTCCGGCGATCACCGGCAGGTGATAAACGCCCTCCGCGTCGCTTTTGACGGCGATCCGCACCTCCTCCGGGAAGAAAACGGTGGACACAGCGTACCGGGCGTAGGCCTCGTCGGGAAGGGTCAGGATCCCGCCGCCGATGGAAGTGAGAAAGCCCCTGACCGAAAAGCGCGGGGATTGAGGCTCACGCGAGAAAGAGAAGGCCGTGTCGTGGATATTGGAAAACGCCCCGGCCTCGATGCGCGGGGTCATGTTCAGGACCGGCTCGCCGTGGGGGAGAAGCTGCATGTTCTGCGGCTCCACGGGGTAATATTCGTTCGGCGTCGCGGCGAGGATCGGGCCGCATTTCGCGTGCCACAGAAGGGTCATGCTGCCGCCCCGGGGCGAAAGACGCGGATCCTGGGTGTAATCCGAAGAGTAAAGGCTCGCCCGGAAATCTCCCGCCGATACGAGAAAGACCCCGGCCGAGGGGTATTCCCGAACGCCCCGGAATTCCTCGGAGGGAAGAGCCGCGCCGGTGGGGGCAAAATCGAGCCCGCTTTCCAGCATGTGCGCCAGGGTCTTGGCGTGGGTGAAGGTGTGATGGACACAGACCGGGACTCCGGCGTCTTCGTGCATCGCCCCGCCCGCCAGGAGCCCGTCCAGGGTCAGCTTTTCGTAAAGCGAGAAGGTGCGCGCCGCCGCCTCGCGCCAGACCGGATCCCCGGGCTTCCGGATCAGGGCGCCCTGGATCCCGTCGGAGGTGCGGCTTCCGTACCAGGTCCACTTGGCCGCGCGGGAGCCCCAGGAGTTGTCAAGGCCTCCGTCGGGCAGCAGGAAGGGGAGAAGGCCGTTCATCAGCTTTTCGGCTTCTTTGAAAAGCTCTTCGTCCTCCAGATCCTCCGCCGCCGAAAAGAGCAGGGGGATCGACTCCTCGGCGTTGTAGCCGAGATCCACCGGTACGAAACCCCGGGGCGATCTTCGCCTGACGGCGTGGTAGCCCTCTCCCGAAAGCATGCCGTCGGGGGTGACGTAGGAAAGAGTCAGATCGGCCCATTCCTTTGCGCGGAGAAGGTACTTTTCCTCCTTTTCGGTCTTCCACGCCCGGGCCATCACCGCCGCGCCGCCGGCAAAATAATTGACGTTGGGCTTGAAGGAGGGCTTATTGAGCTCAATATAGATCCCCGCGGAAAGTCTCCGGAGGATCGCGTCCCATTTTTCCGCGGTCTCCGGGGGAAGGCCGCCGCCGCCCGCCCTCCGCGCGTCCGAAAGGGCCATGTATCCGAAGACCGAGATCCCGTACCACGCCGAGGCGAAGTCGTTGCGGTAAAGGCCGGTCTCCGGCATCACCATGTTCGCCTCCGCAAAGTCCACGGCGGCCTCTGCCCCGCGGAGATACTTTTCTTTCCCGGTCAGCCGCCAAAGAAGAGTCAGGGGATAGACCATGTCGGAGGAACGTCCGTGCAGAAGGCCGCAGGCCGGACAGAGCACCGCGCCGCGGAACCTTTCGCCGCGGGAGGAGTCGAGCTGGAGCGAGAGAAACCTTTCGCACCAGGCTTCAAGCAGAGTGAAGACGCGCCGATCCATTTTTATGACCTCCTTTTCCGCCGGGCTTTCGGATCCCGGCTCCGAAAAAACGCCGTATTCTCATCTTTTCTCCTATTCTATCACGCCCGGAGGCCGCTCTTCAAGTCTGAATTCCGCAAATCGCACTCCGGAACGCCTTTTTCCGGAAGAAAAGAAGCGGAACCGGTCCCGCCCAAGATTCGCGTTGCGCCGCGGGGGAATTTGTGGTACAATGATCCCGGAAAAAGAAAAGAGGAAAGAGGGGCGGAAAGCGTGCTCAAGAGAGATCTTCTGACAGCGGCGGTGCCGGGTTCTCTTCTTCTGATCCTGCTTTACGCCGCGGGGGAACGGCTGGGATGGCCCTATGCCTTCCCGATCGCCCTCGGCGCGGGGGCGCTGACCTTTCTCGCCGCCTTCCTCGCGCTTCTTCTGACCGGCCTGAGCCGGGCGAGGCGCTGCGACGAATGGGAAAAAAGCGCCGGGGAGTTTCTTTACCGTACCGACGCGACCCGGTTCGAGCCGGGGAAAAAGCCCCGGGGAGGAAAGCTTTACCTCTTTTCCGAAAAGCTTCTCTTCGTCTCGATCCGGGGGAAAGAAACCGAAACGGTCCCGATCCTCCGGGAGGCGATCGAAGGGATCGGGGAGGGAAGCGAGGATTTCGAGCTCTTTCTCACCGGGGGAAGGGTCGAAAGCTTTCTCGTGACTGACCGGAAGGCGGCCGCGGAGGCCGTGGAAAAGGCCTTCGGCCTTTCCGGAAGCAAAGCGTAAGGCGGCCTTCGCCGCGTCAGAATTCAAACCGATTGGAGAGCGATCCCATGCAATACGTTATGTCGGATATCCGGGGCAATTTCGACGCCTATGAAAAGATACTGGAAAAGATCTCCTTTTCCGAAAAGGACGACGTCCTGTATCTCGCGGGCAACGTCACGGGGGACGGGGGCGATTCCCTGAAGCTCCTTCTGGATCTGGTGCCGCGTCCCAACGTCTACCCGGTCTGGGGAGAAAAGGATCTTCTCACCGCGAGGTTTCTCCGCCTTCTCGGAGAGAAAAACGAAGAAAAGAACCTTGCGTCGCTCCCGGAGGACGGGAGGGAAGAATTCGCGAACTGGCTCCGGGAGGGCGGAAGCGCCATTCTGGAGGAATACCGCCTTCTGGACGGGGAAGACCGGTCGTTCATTCTCGAGTATTTTGACGAATTCGAATCCCATATCATCACCAAAGCCGGGAAACGGGTTTTCGTGATCCTGCACGGCGGCTTCCGGACTTTTGAGGAGGGAAAGGACCTCTCGCTTTATCCCCCGGAGGAGCTGGCCTCCGGAAGCGTGGAGCCCGAAAAACGCTATTTCCCCGGCGCGTATCTCATCACCGGGACCCTTTGCCCGGAGGGAAAGGTCGTGAAGACCGCGGCGGGCAATCTCTTCATCGACTGCGGCCTCGGACGGGGCGGAAGGCTTGCCTGTCTTTCCCTCGACACCGGGAA
>CACYBP010000041.1 GCA_902772625.1 Oscillospiraceae bacterium | reverse complement strand
TTTCCGGGCCGGTCATCCCGGCGCGGGATCCCGCGCGTGCGGACGGGCGCCGCGACTGCGCCGGAAAGCGCGGGCGCCGCTTATCCGAGGGTGATCGTCGCCGACTGCACCCGGGGCGTCACGGCTCTCCCCGCCGCGTCGTAAACCGGGTTTTCGGTGTCTTCCCGGTTGAAGCCCATGAACATGGCGCTTTCCATCCCCTCGATCTTCACGGTCGTGCCCTCCAGAGTGACCACCGCGTGCACCGGGTCGTTATAGACCAGGGTGTTGGAAAGGAGCCTGTATTCCCGGCAGAGCTCTTCGGGATAGAGATCGTGCTTCAGATTCACCCAGTCGTAGGAGGCCGAGTTCAGTTCCCAATAGCACACGCCGTCCAGGATCCGGATATGGTCCCGGTGATAATGGCCGTTGACAGAGAGGAGCACGCTGTGCGGTCTTTCGCGGTTGGCTTCCCGGATGATCCTCTGCACCTCCTCCCGGTTTTTCACACCGTCGGGGCGCTCGAAGCTTTCGTGGCTGATCAGGACGCAGGGGCCGGGGGCAGACCGGACGGTCTCCCGGAGCCAGGAAAGCTCTTCCGGGGGCATATAGTCCCGCGCCTCCCCGTGGGCGTAGTAGTTGCTCATATCGTAATGGATATACTCTCCGTCCAGATAATAATAGTTCGGGTCGCACACGACGAACCGGTATCCGCCCCGGTCGAAATAATAGTATCCCGCGGGCATCCGGTACGCCCGAAGCGTCTCCGAAAGCGGGGTGGCGTCGGTGTCGTGATTTCCCAGGCAGTGATAGACCGGCATCGGGAAATCGTGATAGGCCTTCACGTAATCCGGAAAGAGTGAAGGGCCGTGGGTAAGGTCGCCCGCGTGGATCACGAATTCGCAGTTTTCCTTCACCGCCCGGTCCCGGATCAGCCGAAGATCCTCATAAGTGCCGCCCATGAACACGCCCGGATAGTGATGCAGATCGGAAAATATCGAAAACTTCATCGCGTCTCTCCCGTTTCCCGGGGCGAAATGTCCCTTATTCCGGGCCATTGTAGCACGGGGCCGGGCAGGGTGTCAAGAACGGCTTTTACGGGAATCCCCATTCTCTTTTCCGATTTCTCTTTTCATACCGTCATTTTTGTGGTACAATAGGATCACTCACCCGGCTTCTGAAAAGCGCGGCTTCGCGCCGCTCCGAATAATCCCAATCGAAAGGTAATCAAGGAAAACCAAGCATGCTCCAGATCCAAAGCATCAGCAAGACCTACCGCACCGGCTCCCTCGTACAGAAGGCGCTGGATCAGGTGTCCATCAGCCTGCGCGACAGCGAATTCGTCGCCATCCTCGGGCAGAGCGGATCGGGAAAGACCACCTTTCTCAATATCGTGGGCGGCCTCGACCGGTACGACGAGGGCGACCTGATCATCAACGGCGTTTCCACCCGGCGGTATTCCGACAGGGACTGGGATTCCTACCGGAACCACACCGTGGGCTTCGTCTTTCAAAGCTACAATCTGATCCCGCATCAGACCATCCTTGCCAACGTCGAGCTAGCCCTGACCATCGGCGGCATTTCCCGCCGCGACCGGCAGAAAAGGGCCCGGGAGGCCCTGGAAAAGGTAGGGCTCGGCGAACACGTGCACAAAAAGCCCTCCCAGCTTTCGGGCGGACAGATGCAGCGCGTGGCCATCGCCCGCGCCCTGGTCAACGATCCCGACATCCTTCTGGCCGACGAGCCCACCGGCGCCCTGGACAGCGACACCAGCGTGCAGGTGATGGAGCTTCTCAAGGAGGTGGCCCGGGACCGTCTGGTGGTGATGGTGACCCACAACCCCGAGCTGGCCGAGGCCTATGCCACCCGGATCGTCACCCTGAAGGACGGGCGCATCACCTCCGACAGCGACCCCTTTGTGCCTGCGGAGGCCGCGGCTCCCCCCGCCCACAAAAATCTCGGCCGCGCCTCCATGTCCTTTTTCACCGCCCTGCTTCTGAGCTTCAACAACCTCTGGACCAAAAAGACCCGCACGGTCCTGGTGGCGGTGGCGGGGTCCATCGGCATCATCGGCATCGCCATGATCCTTTCCATGTCCACCGGCGCCAACCGGTATATCCAGAGCGTCGAGGAGGACGCTCTGGAGGATTACCCCCTGCAGATCACCGACACGGTCTTCGATCTGACCGCCATGATGGCGCAGAACGCCGCCTCCGCCGGAAACGAGACCGAAAGCGAAACCGCCGAGGTACGGGAATGGAGCACCGTCACCCGGATGCTCTCCCGGGTCTCCACCAACGATCTGGGAAGCCTGAAGGCCTATTTCGACGGCGGCGAAAGCGGCATCGAGCCCGCGGTGCGCGCCATCGAATACGAATACAATCTGGTTCCCCGGATCTACTCTCTCCGCTCCGGCAGCGTAAGGCAGGTCAATCCCGACAGGAGCTTTCAGGCCCTGGGCTTTTCCTCGGGCGAAAGCGGCAGCGGCCTTCTTTCGGCCTTCAGCAGCACCGACACCTTCCATCCCATGCCCCGGAAC
>CACYBP010000040.1 GCA_902772625.1 Oscillospiraceae bacterium | reverse complement strand
TCGGCGTCGGCGGCCTTGTGCTGGCCGTCGGCGTCCATCACGGCGATCACGCCCGTCTTCCCCTCCTCCCGGAGCAGGGCGAATGCCTCCTTCAGCGCGCGCCCCTTCCCCCGGTTGGGAAGATAAGAGATCACGCGGGCGTATGGCGCGATCTCCATAAAGACCGGGGCGTATTTCTCCCCGCTCCCGTCGTCCACGACCAGAAGCTCCCATCCCTTCCGGGATATCCCGCGCACCAGGGCGATCAGTTTTTCATCCGGCTGATAGGCCGGTATCACAACGGTTTTCTGCAAGCCGTTTCACCTCTCTTTCAGGTTTTGTGAAGGCAGTATACCCCGCTTGGCTGAAAGAGGGCTGAAGCCGGTCTGAAAACTGGCTGAAAGACGTAAGCGAACAGTGTTTGCCTTGACTAACCCCGGAGCGGACGGGTA
The DNA here is from genome assembly GCA_902772625.1 of Oscillospiraceae bacterium. GTDB lineage: Bacteria > Bacillota > Clostridia > Oscillospirales > QAMX01 > RUG11797. The sequence continues at coordinate 4,368 of CACYBP010000040.1, read as the reverse complement.
TAATGACCGATAGACGGTTTCGGCGGTTTTTGGCCGGAAGCCGCCCGAAAAAACCGGCCGCGGAAGGCTTTCGCGGCGTTTGAAGGGAAGCTTATTCGTGACGTTGAAGGATCTGGAGGTCGGGAAAAGCGCCCGGATCGTCTCGGTGGGAGGCGACGGAGCGCTCCGGCAGCATTTTCTGGATATGGGCGTGATCCCCGGCGCGGCGGTCACCCTGGTAAAATACGCCCCCATGGGCGATCCGATGGAGCTTCTGATCCACGGATACAAGCTGACTCTGCGGGTCTCGGAGGCCGAAAAGATCGGCACAGAGCCCCTCACGGAGCGGGAAAAGGCCGCGCCGCCTGAAAAGCCCCGCCGCCGGGTGCCGCACCCGGGGCTTGGCGAAGGAGGGACCTTCCACACGAAGGGCAGCGGCGACCCGCTCCCCGACGACGAGATCCTGACCTTCGCCCTGGTGGGCAATCAGAACAGCGGCAAGACCACTCTTTTCAATCAGCTGACCGGCGCCAACCAGCACGTGGGCAATTTCCCCGGCGTGACGGTGGACCGCAAGGACGGCCCCATCCGGGGGCGTCCCCGCACCCTGATCACCGATCTTCCGGGGATCTACTCCATGTCCCCCTATTCCAGCGAGGAGATCGTCTCCCGCAATTTCGTTCTGGAGGGAAAGCCCCGGGGCATCATCAACATCGTGGACGCCACCAACGTGGAGCGCAATCTCTATCTCACCATGCAGCTTTTGGAGATGGACGTGCCGATGGTGGTGGCCCTGAACATGATGGACGAGGTGTCGGCCAACGGCGGCTCCATCGACGTGAACGCCATGGAGGAGATGCTGGGCGTGCCGGTGATCCCCATCTCGGCCGCCAAAAATCAGGGCGTGGACGAGCTGGTGGATCACGCGATCCACGTGGCGCATTATCAGGAGCGCCCCCTGCGTCAGGATTTCTGCGAAGACGACGCGGACGGCGGGGCGCTGCACCGCTGCCTGCACGGCATCGGGCATCTGATCGAGGATCACGCCGCGGCGGCCGGGCTTCCGGTGCGCTTCGCGGCCAGCAAGGTGATCGAGGGCGACCCGATGATCCTTGCCCAGCTGAAGCTTGACAAAAACGAGACCGAGACCATGGAGCACATTCTGGTGCAGATGGAAAAGGAGCGCGGTCTTGACCGCAGCGCGGCCATGGCCGACATGCGTTTCTCCTTTATCCGCCGGGTGGCCCTCCGCGCGGTGAAAAAGCCCCGGAAAAGCCGGGAAAGCGTGAGAAGCGAAAGGCTGGACCGCTTTCTCACCGGGAAATACACCGCGATCCCCGCCTTCATCCTGATCATGGGGCTGGTGTTCTTCCTGACCTTCAACGTGATCGGCGCGGGGCTTCAGGCCCTTCTGGAAAAGGGCGTGGACGCCCTTGCGGCGGGGGTCGACCGCGCGTTCGACGCGGCCGGGGTCAACGAGATCATCCACGGGCTCGTCGTGGACGGGATCATCGCCGGAGTGGGAAGCGTTCTGAGCTTCCTTCCCATCATCGTGACCCTTTTCTTCTTCCTGTCGCTTCTGGAGGACAGCGGCTATATCGCCCGGGTCGCCTTCGTGATGGACAAGCTTTTGCGCAGGATCGGCCTTTCGGGCCGGAGCATCGTGCCCCTTCTGATCGGATTCGGCTGCACGGTGCCGGCGGTGATGTCCACCCGCACCCTTCCCAGCGAGCGGGACCGCCGGATGACCATCCTGCTCACTCCCTTCATGAGCTGCACCGCAAAGCTTCCCATTTACGCCTTTTTCGTCAACGCCTTCTTCTCCCGGTACCGGGCCCTCGTCATGATCGGGCTCTATCTTTTCGGGATCCTCACCGGGATCCTCGTCGCTCTGCTTTTCAAGGGTACCCTCTTCAAGGGTGAAGCGGCTCCCTTCGTGATGGAGCTTCCCAATTACCGCATGCCCGGCCTCCGGAACGTGGGCCAGCTTCTCTGGGACAAGGCGAAGGATTTTCTGCAGCGCGCCTTCACCGTCATCCTCATCGCCACGGTGGTCGTGTGGCTCCTGCAAAGCTTCGATCTCCGGCTCAACCCGGTGGCCGACTCCAAAGACAGCATCCTCGCCGTGATCTCCGGGGTGCTCGCGCCTCTGATGCGGCCTCTGGGACTCGGCGACTGGCGGATCTGCACCTCGCTGATCAGCGGCTTCATGGCCAAGGAGAGCGTGGTCTCCTCTCTGGAGATCCTCTTCGGCGAGGGCGTCGCCACCGCGATCTCCCCCGCTTCGGCGGCCTCGCTTCTGGTCTTCTCCCTCTTATATACCCCCTGCGTCGCGGCCATCGCCGCGATCCGGCGGGAGCTGGGGCGCGGGTGGTCGCTGGCCGTGGTGGGATGGCAGTGCGGCGTTGCCTGGGTCGCGGCGCTTCTGGTGCATCTGGTCGTTCTGGCCTTCGGAGGGTAAAAATGGGATTTTGGGATTACTGCCTTCTCGTTCTGATCGGCGCGGCTATCGGCGGCGCGGCGTTCTTTCTCCTCCGGAGGAAGAAGAAGGGCGGCTCCTCCTGTTCCTGCGGCGCTTCCTGTTCTTCCTGTTCCGGCGGGTGCCCCTTCTCTGACAAAGCAAAAAAAGAATGAACCGCCGCCCCCGGGCGGCAAAAAGCGAGGCGCTTCGGATCTCCGGAGCGCCTCGCCGTTTTCTTTTTCGTATCTCAGTATCAGTTTCAGAACAGCGCTGACAGGCTGTCGGTGCGGGATTCGGTCCCGCCCACCAGGACGCCGTTCGGAAGCCGGACGATCATCTGCCCCCGGCCGAAGCTCGAGGTATTCAGATCCACCCGGAGATCGTGTCCCCGCCGCCGGAGCGCCCGGGCGACCGATTCCGGGAACCGGCTTTCCACCGTGACCGAGCCGTCGCGCATCCACTGCCAGCGCGGGGCGTCCAGCGCCTCCTGGGGATTGAGGGCGAAATCGACAGTGTTCATGACCACCTGCACGTGACCCTGGGGCTGCATATACCCGCCCATCACCCCGAAGGGTCCCACCGGCAGGCCGTCCTTCATGAGAAATCCCGGGATGATGGTGTGATAGGTCCGCTTCCCCGGCTCCAGGAAGTTGGGATGGGCCGGATCCAGCGAGAAATCCGCGCCGCGGTTCTGCAGGGCGATCCCCGTGCCGTCCACCACGATCCCCGAGCCGAAGCCCATGTAATTGGATTGGATATAGGAGACCATGTTCCCCTCGCCGTCGGCGGAAGCGAGATACACCGTCCCGCTTTTCGGCAGAGGCAGCGGCGGAAGGGTCAGGGCGCTTTCGCCGATTTCCCGCGCGCGCAAGGCGCCGTAGGCGGGATCCAGATAGCGTGAAACCTCCTCCGGAAGCTTTCCCGGATCGGTCACGAAGCCGAAGGCGTCCGAGAAGGCCAGCTTCATCGCCTCGATCTGGCGGTGGACGGTCAGGACGGATTCCTTTTCCGGGAATTCGAATTCCTTCAGGATATTCAAAGCCATCAGCGCCGCGATCCCCTGCCCGTTGGGCGGGATCTCACACACCTCGTATCCCCGGTAGGAAAGCCGGATCGGTTCCACCCAGAGGGGGCGGAAGCCTTCAAGATCCTCGTACCGGAGGTACCCGCCGGCCTTCCGGCTCTCCCGGTCGATCCTCCTGGCGATCTCCCCGCGGTAAAAGGTCTCCGCGTCGGTCTCCCCGATGGCCTCCAGCGTCGCGGCGTGATCGGGAAAAAAGGCCAGATCCCCCGGCCCGGGCGTTTTCCCGTCGGGCGCGAAGGTCCGGAACCACCCGTCAAAGGCCTGGCCGCGGAGGGTCTTCCGGAAGCTTTCAAAGGACGCGCGCCAGGAAAGAGCGAGCTGGGGCGACACCGGGAAGCCCTCCCGGGCGTACTCCACCGCCGGGGCGAGGTTTTCCCGCAGGGTCTTTCTTCCGAACCGCCGGGTCAGCTCCCGCCACGCGCCGGGCGCGCCGGGCACCGTCACCGGCGTCCAGCCCCGTTCAGGCATGGCGTTCCCGGTCCCGGGAAAGGCCTGGCGCACCTTTTCCGCCGTGATCGAAAGAGGGGCCGGGCCGCTGGCGTTCAGGCCGAAGAGCTTTTTCTCCTTTTCCGACCAGACGATGGCGAAGGCGTCCGAGCCGATGCCGTTGGAGCAGGGCTCGGTCACGGTCAGGGCCGCCGCGGCCGCCACCGCGGCGTCGACAGCGTTTCCTCCCCTCCGGAGGATCTCCAGTCCCGCCGCCGCGGCCTGGGGCGTGGAGGCGTTCACCATGCCGCCCCGGGCATAGAGCGGATAACGCCGGGAGGGATAGCGCTCTGAATAAGGATCGAAGGCAGTCTTCATGAGGTCTCCTTCCGGGGCGGCGTCGCCGCCCGCTTTTTTT
>CACYBP010000039.1 GCA_902772625.1 Oscillospiraceae bacterium | reverse complement strand
TGTGGTCGACCCTGGCCGGGGCGGTGGTCAATATCGGGCTCCTTTACCTCCTGATCGACCGGTTCGGCGCGGCGGCGGTGCCGGTGGCGCTGATCGCCGGGTACGCGGTGAATCTCCTTTTACGCCTCCTGCTTCTCAGAAAAGTGGTGCCGATCCGTCTTCCCTTCGGAAAGATCGCCGTCTGCGCTCTGGTCACCTTCCTCTGCGCCGCGGCGGCCGTCTGGAAGGCGGGGGTCGTGTGGGAGATCCTGCTCTTCCTCCTGGTGGAGGGGATCTACTTCCTCCTGAACCGGAAAAAGATCGGAGAGCTTTTCCGCATGATGAAGGAAAAACTCCGGGCAAAGGCCTGACGCCCGGAATAAAAAGCGAGGGACGCCACCCTGTGCGGCGCTTCGCAAGAGGGGCGTCCCGGGAGGCTGCCGCCGGCACAGGAGAATATGAAAAAGGCGTGACCGCACGGGTCACGCCTTCTTTGTCTCCCTGGTTTTTGGGGAAAAACGGCGGCGGTTATGAACGGGGACGTCTGTTTCGCCTGAAGCGCCTGAAAATCGCGTAGATCCCGTATCCGGCCGCCACTCCGAGCGTATTCAGGATCAGGTCGTCGACGTCCGAAGCTCTGGAGGCGAAGGGCAGCTGCAGAAGCTCTATGCACAGGGAAATCAATGCGCCGGCCGCGATCACCTTCCAAAAGGTATTCAGTTTTCCGTATACGACGGGCAGGATGACGCCGCTGGGGATAAACATGGCGGTATTGCCGGCCACGTTCCAGAGGATATCTTTTACGCTGCCGTACTCGAAAAGATGGACCAGAGGGATCAGATTGACGCGCAGAGGAAGCATTTCCACCGCGTCAAAAACAAGCGCCTGCACGTGTCCTGCGACCAGAGCCCGCGGGAAAAACACGAAGCGGATGATGACGGCAAGGTTGACGTACATCAAAAGAAGGATCGCTTCCCGCTTCCCATCGCATCTGTGCTTTTTTATCCAAACGCATATCCGCACGAAAAGCCAGACCGCCGCAAAGGCGATCTCTGCCGCCGGAAATGAAATTTCGATCAAAGCTTCCTCCTCCCCATTACGGTCTGATCGCTTCCTGATTCTTGTACCGCCGCGGAAAGACGCGGCCGATTCCCCCGCGTTCAAGCGGGAAAAAGGTGCGCCACCGCCTTTTTGATCCGGTCACTCTATATCGTAAATGACCTTTTCGGGAGGCGTGTCCAGAAGATAGGGGTCGGATACGTATTTTTTCATGACCTTGAAGGCCTGGGCGTAGGTGAAGCCGTCGCAGATACGGTCGTCCATGGTGACCGTGAATTCGCAATAGCGCTTTTCTTTTACGGAGCCGTCGCTCTGCAGGATATTGCGCTTCTTTTTGGGACCGAAGGCCATAAAGACCGGCAGGTTCCCGAAATCGTAGAGATGATGCTGCACCGGCGGCACGCCGAGCGACCCCATGGAGGTGATGAACATGGTGCCGTGGAAGGGGCTGAGCCTGGTCAGCGAGCGGGGGAGAAGCCCGAAATAATCCAGAAGCTTCAGGAACCACACCGTGAACTTGAGGAAAAGCCCGGGGATATAATTCAGCACCGCCGCGGCGTTGTCCATGCCCGAATCCAGGACCTCGGTCTTGTTCTTGTCCACCTCGGCGCGGATGACCTCGTACACCTCGTCGGCGGTCATGCGCGGGTTGAAGAAGAACTTGACCACCGTCTCGGGGGACGATTCGGTCATTTCCTTTTTGACGGTCAGGTTGATTTCGATCTCGTCGTCCCGGGCGTAAAGGCGCTGGCCGGCCACGAAGCGGTTGATGGCGGGCTTTTCCGAAAGCATGCGCACGTAGGCGGCGATCAGAACGTGCATCAGCCCGAAGCCCTTCATACCGGCCTTCCGCTTTTCCAGAATATATTTTTCGGCCTTGGCGATCTCGAATTCGTCCCGGAACTGATTGGCCGCGCCGAGCTTGGAGACCATGATATAGGGCGCGATATTGTCCATGGGGGGCTTGGAGCGGATGCGCCGCCCGTCGGCGCGGTCCCCGCGGCGGCGGAAGCGGGTGGAAAGCTCTTCCTTGTGAAGGGCCGAAAGATAGAGGATCACCGCGGCGAGAAAGGCCGCCGCCGAAAGAAGCTCGCTTCTCTCGACCGCTCCGGTCACCCGGAAAAGAAAGAAGAGCGCCGGGGCCAGAAGCACGAAGTGCAGAAGAAGCAGGGGGATCTTCCAGGGAAGCCTTCCCCGCAAGGTCTTTTCATAGAGGAGAAAGTAGAGAAAGAGCACCGCGATCCCGCAGAGAAGCACCGGAAGAGGCCGCCCGGCAAGCCTGATACCGACGAAGACGGCGAAAAGGAGATAGGGAAGAGAGGTCAGGGCCGCGCTCCCGCCCTTCCGGAGGATCAGGATGCCGTAGAGCGCCACCGCCAGGATCTCCAGGATCGAGGGAAGAAGCAAAAGAAAAAGCTTCTCCTCCCCCCGGAAAAGCGACGCCCGGTATACAGCGGCCCCGAAGGAGGCAAGGCAGAAAAGAAACGCCAGGATCACAAAGGGAGACAGGGGAGAAGACTTATAGCGAAACGCCTTTTTCAAACCATCACCTTCATTTCTATAAAATGATTGTATCATATTCCGCGAAAAAAGGAAAGGGCAGGCGGGAAGAAAAGCGAAAATTGACAAATCCCCTTCCGCGGGGTAGAATAGAAAAAACGGCGTCTCCCCGGCTCCGGGCGGGGAGAAGAAAGGGGAAAGAACATGAAGATCACGGCGGTGGAGGCGTTTCTGGTAAGACCGAGATGGTGCTTTGTGAAGATATCTTCGGACGAAGGCCTTGCGGGATGGGGCGAAGCGGTCCTGGAGGGAAGAGCCTCCACGGTGCGGGAAGCGGTGAGGGAGCTTTCCCCCTATCTCCTGGGAAAGGATCCCGGAAGGATCGAGGATATCTGGACCACCCTTTACCGGGGCGGCTTTTACCGGGGCGGCGGCGTTCTGATGAGCGCCATCGCCGGGATCGATCAGGCGCTCTGGGATATCCAGGGAAAGCGCTTCGGCGTCCCGGTCTACAAGCTCCTGGGCGGAGCCGTCCGGGATAGGATCCGGGTTTACAGCTGGATCGCCGGGGACCGCCCGGCCGACGCCGCGGCGGGCGCTCTGGAAAAGAAGAAGGAGGGCTTCACCGCGGTGAAGATGAACGCCACCGAGGAGCTTTCCTATATCGATTCCCACCGGAAGATCGACGAGGTGGTCG
>CACYBP010000038.1 GCA_902772625.1 Oscillospiraceae bacterium | reverse complement strand
GCGAGCGAGTTATAGATATTCAGGCCGAAGTCCCCGTGGACCCGGAAGCCCCGGGACAGGGCAAGACGAAGCATCCCGATCCCCGAGACCGAAACGTCTCCCACACCCAGCGCAGACAGAGAGGAAAGAAGCGCCTCGCTTCTTTCCCGGTCGCTTTCAAACGAGACCGGGGGCATGCGGGCGATCAGACGCTCTCCCAAAAGGGACGCAAGCTCCGGGGTGACCCGGTCGGCGGGGACGAGAAAACGCGAGATCCCCTCCTCCTCCGAAAGGGCGAGAAGAGTCTCTCTCTCCCCCGAGGCGACCCGGAGAGAAAAATCCCCGGTCTTATGGGGGGCGGGAAGAACCGGGGGAGAAGCGGCGAAAGCGTGCGGCGTGACCTGCCCCCGGACCCTGTCCAGCTCCGAAAGACCTTCCCGCCGCATGGCGTTGAGGGCCGAGGGGGGCAGGAAAAGCCCCTCCGGGTTGGCAAAATCAAGGGAGGAGAGAAAATAGGGCGTGCCGCCGGTCTTGGAAAGATGCTTTTCGGCATCCTCCTTCCGGGTGGACGATCCGGAAGGATAAAGCGGCGCCGGTCCCCGGACGGCGATCCGGTTTTCCCCGTCGGAAAGAACGAGGAGGGCGGGCGTATCCGGCGACAGTGAAAGCGACGAGGAAAGCGGAACCTTCTGAAAGACCGCGCGGGTGATCCCGGCGATCTCCTTTTCGGCGGCGGAGGCGTCGAGAGCGTCTTCTTTCGTGCGGCGGCCGAACATGGTGCGGTCTCTTTTTTCCGAAAGGTACCCGTCGGTGAAGCCCGAGCGGGAGAAGACGCGCTCTAAAAGGCGCATATCGGGTTCCCTTCCCGCGAGCTTTTCCCGGCAGGCGTGCACGGCGGCGGCCACGTAGGCCGCGCCCTTCATCCGCCCCTCGATCTTGAAGGAGGAGACGCCGAGCTTTTCAAGCACGGGAAGATATTCCATCGCCGAAAGATCCCTGAGCGACAGGGCGTATTCTCTTCCCCGGGTGCGGAAATCCAGCCGGCACGGCCCGGCGCAGAGGCCGCGGTTCCCGCTCCTGCCGCCGAGCATGGCCGAAAGATAGCACGCGCCCGAAAGCGAGACGCAGAGCGCCCCGTGTACGAAGACCTCCAGCTCGATCTCCGGCGCGGCACGCCGGATCGAAGCGATCTCCCGGAGCGAAAGCTCCCGCGCCAGGACCACCCGGGAAAAGCCGAGCTCCCGGGCGGCCAGAACGCCGTTCCGGTCGTGGATCGCCATCTGGGTGGAGGCATGCCGCGCCAGCGTCGGGCAACACTCCCGGAAAAGCTTCGCCGCGGCGAGATCCTGCACGATCACGGCGTCCGCGCCGCTTTCGGCGATCTTTTCGATCTCGTGAAGGGCGGCGGGAAGCTCCCGGTCGGAAAGCAGAGTATTGAAGGTCACGTGTACCCGCACCCCCGCCCGGTGGCAGAGCGATACCACCTCCGGAAGCTCATCGGAAGAAAAATTCGCGGCGTTGCGCCGGGCGTTGAAGCTTTGGGTGCCGAGGTAGACGGCGTCGGCTCCGGCGCGGATCGCCGCGTCGAGCTGCTCTCTTCCGCCCACCGGGGCCAGGATCTCCGGGGTCGGCATAGGCGACCTCCTTTTATGTATGACTCTTTTCTCTTATTGTATCCCAAGAAGAGCCGGATTGCAAATGAAATTTGCGCCTCCCGCCCGGGATCCCGCGGGGAGAGAAAAAAGCCCGGAAGCGGCGGAAAGGCCGCGTCCGGGCCGGTTTGATTGGATTCTTTTTCCCGGCCTTCGGCGCCGGGAGACGGGAGGACGGTTTGAAGGCGGCGGGCTTCAGCGGCCGGCAAGAAGCCTTTCGGCCTCCCGGAGCAGAAGGCCGGTCATCTCCTTTCCGCCGCAGAGCACCGCGGAGGGCTTGCGCACGTCCAGGGGCTTTCCCTCAAGGTCGCAGGCGACCCCGCCGGCCTCGGTGACCAGCAGCTTTCCCGCCGCGAAATCCCAGGGGGAGAGGCGGTATTCAAAAAAACCGTCGGTGCGCCCCGCGGCCACGTAGGCCATGTCCTGGGCGGCGGTGCCGGTGCGCCGGAGATCGGCGACCTTCGGAAAGACCGCTTCGAGAATGCCGAAGGTCAAAGGCGCGGTGGACCGGTCGTAGGGCGTGGTGCCGAAGGTGAAAAGCGCCCCTTCCGGCGCGTGGTCCGAGATGCGGATCGCCTCGCCGTTCAAAGTCGCGCCTTTGCCCTTTTCGGCGAAGAAGAACTCATCCCGGTAGGGCTGGTACACCGCGCCGAGGAGAGTCTCGCCCCCCTCGCACAGGGCGGCCGAGACGCAGCTTTCCCGGAGACCGTGCATGAAATTGGTGGTGCCGTCGATGGGATCGACGATCCAGCGAAGCGCTTCCGAACCGTGCTTTTCCTCATCCTCCTCGCCGATGAAATCGGCCTCGGGAAGAAGCTTTGTAAGCTCCTCCCGGAGAAAGCGCTGGATCCGGATATCGTATTCGGTGACGAAATTCGCGTCTCCCGGCTTGATGAAGACCCGGCCGGGGCCGTGGGCTGAGAGCATCATCTCCCCGGCTTTTCGGAGAAGCGATGAAAGGGCAGCCTGCATCCTCTTCAATCCTCCGCCAGCGCCAGCATTTTGGGGCACAGAGTCTCCACCGGCTCGGTGTGTCCGCATTCGAACACCACGAACTCTTCGTATCCCGCGTCCCTGACGGCCCGGAAGATGTTTTTGTAGTTGAGCTCTCCGGTGCCGGGCTCGTTGCGTCCGGGGTTGTCCGCCACGTGGATGTGGCCGATCCGGGGCATGGCGCGGAGAAGATTGCGGATCACGTTGCCCTCGCTGATCTGCTGGTGATAGATATCAAAGAGGAGCTTGACTTCGTTCGGGCAGCCGACCCGCGCGAGGACCTCCAGCGATTCGTCGGTGGTGACCAGAAAATACCCCGCGTGGTTGACCAGCACGTTCAGAGGCTCCAGCACCAATTCCACTCCCGTGCCCTTCACGAACCCGGCGGCGAGGCGGAGATTGTCGACCAGAATCTTTTTGTGCTCCTCCCGGGAAAGGCCGGGGCGCTCGTTGCCGGAGGTGATGATGATCTTCCGGCAGTCCAGGGCCCGGGCGACCTCCAGAGTCTCCTCCATGGCGTCCTTCAGAGGGCCGGCTGTGTCTTCCCACACCAGGCCGTGCTCGTTGCGGGTCATCTCGTGCTTTTGGCGGTCGCGCGAGCCCAGAAGGATCGCCGAAAGCTTCACGCCGGTCTCGTCCAGCGCCTTCTTCGTTTCGGGCAGATCGAAGCTCTGCCAGTCGAGCATTTCGATGGCCTGAAAGCCGTATTTTTTCGCGGCGCGGATGCGCTCCGGGGCGCTCCCGGCGAACCAGCCGCCGCAGGCGGAGAGAGTGAACATAGGGGATCCCGTCCTTTCTTTTTTTCTGCCTCTATTATACACGCCTTTCCCCGGGAAAACAAGCCGGGGAAAATTCTTCTGAAAAGCGGCGCGAAAAAGGGAAAAAAGACGTGCGGAGAGCGGAGAAATTCTCATTCGTCAAAATAAACAAACGTTTGACAAAACCACGACATCTTGTGAATCCCGAAAATAATTTCAACAATATATGGTAAACCGTTTGACTTGACCGACAGAATATGCTACAATGAACAAAAGTGGGATCAGTATACCTCCGCGCCATGGGCGGGGCGGGGGACGGAAAGGACGGAAAACCGTGGGGAAAAGAAGACCGGCGGGCAAAAGGCGAAGCGCGCTGCCCCTGATCCTCGCCGCGGCCGCGGTCCTTGCGATCGCCCTGATTGCGATCTTCCTGCCGCGCTATCTCCGGAAAAAGCCGGAGGATGCCCTGGACGCGGTCTTCTTCGACGTGGGACAGGGCGACGCGATCCTTCTCTCCTTCCCGGAAGGGGAGTTTGCCCTGATCGACGCGGGCAGCCGGGACGACGCGGAGCTCCTGGTGGAGGAGCTTGCCTGCCGGGGCGTGAGACGCCTTTCCTTCGCGGCGGTCACCCATCCCCATGAGGACCACGCGGGCGGGATGGAGGCGGTGCTCCGGGCGATCCCGGCCGACAAGGTGTATCTCTCAGACGGCGAAAACGACGCCGGATACTATATCGATCTTCTCGAATGGCTGGAAAAGAGCGGCACGCCCTGCGGGGTGCCCGGAAACGGAGAGGTCGTTTATGAAAAAGCGGGCTGCCGCGTGACGGCGGTCTATAACGGCGAGGGCGCCGAAAACCTGAACGATTCCTCCCTGATCTTCCGGGCCGTATACGGCGAAACCTCCCTGCTCCTCACCGGCGACGCCGAGATCCCCGAGGAGACGCGGCTTTTGGCTCTGGGAGGGGAGATCGCCTCGGATCTTCTGAAGCTCGGACATCACGGCTCCCAAAGCTCCACGGGAGAAGCATTCCTGGACGCGGTGAAGCCCCGGTACGCGGTGATCTCCTGCGGCAGGAACAACGATTACGGCCACCCGCACCGGGAGGTGCTGGACAGACTGGAAAGGCGCGGGATCTCCCTTTCCCGCACCGACAGGGAGGGCACGGTCCTCTTCCGCAGCGACGGAAGGGCGTGGACGAAGCCGTGAAGCGCGGCGTGATCGACCGGGCCGACGGCGGGATCGCGTGGGCGGCCTTCGACGACGGGACCCGGGAAAAGAAAGTCACCCGGGCTTTTTCCGAAGGCGACGCCGTCCTCCGGCGGGAGGACGGGACCTGGATCCCCGACCCGGAGGGCGGAAAGGCGCGGAAAAGGCGCTTCCGGGACCTGAAAAAAAGACTTCTCGGGGGAAAAGCCCCGGAAGATATGCCGAAATAGAGAAAAGAAAGGAGGCGTGCTGAAGATGGCGGAGCTTTTGATTCCCGTTTCCTCCCTGGAGACGATCAAGGCGGCGGTGGAAAACGGAGCCGACGCGCTTTTATACGACGGATGCGAGATCTTCGGCGAAAACGACCTCCTTCTGAAAGAGGCTCTGGCCTACGCCGTCCGCAAGGGCGTGCGCTCCTACTTCGAGCTGGATCCGCCGAAGGGCGATGCGGACGTGCTGCGTTTTGCGAAAGAGGTCACGCGGCTCGCGTCCTCCGGGGCCGACGCGCTGGTGCTCTCCTCGGCGGGAAGCGCCGCCGTCGCGCGGAAGATCTCGCCGGATATCCGGCTTTTCGGCGGACCCGAAATGCCGGTGACCAGCCTTGACGGCATGGAGGAAATGAAAAAGCTCGGATTTGCCCGGGTGACCGCGGCCAAAGAGCTGAACAAATTCCAGATCGATTATCTGAAGGAATACGGAAGCCTGCCCCTGACGGTGGTGGTGCAGGACGAAATGTGCATGAGCTACGGCGGGCAGTGCCACGCCGATCTGAAGCACAGGGGCTATTGCGAGGAATTCTGCCGCGGCGTGTTCGCCTTCAGCGGCACCGGCCGCCGCCGTCAGGAATATCCCCTCAGCCTGAAGGACGTGTGCCTGGCGGCCCACGTGCGCGAGCTTCTGACCTCCGGGGTCAACTCTCTGGCGGTGGGGCGGACGCTTCTCAAAACCGCGGAGGACACGGCCGCGGTCACCGCGGCCTACGCCCGCATCATCGCGGAGGAAAGATACCCCTCCTCGGGGGAGATGCGGATCCTGACCCGCAAGGCGCCTCACGGCGGCTTTTCCGACGGCTTTTTCGAGGGAAGACCCGGCCCGGACATGCAGGGACGGCCCGAAAGCGCCGGGTATTCGCTTCCGATCTTTGACACGGCTTCCACGCTGGACGAGCTTCCGGTGACCGCGGAGCCAAAGAAAAAAGTGACGCTTCTCTTCGTCGCCAAGGCCGGTGAGGCCGCCTTCCTCGGCGCGGTGGACGCCCTGGGGAACCGGGCGATGGTCCGCGGCGCGATTCCCCGGACGGCCGGGGGAGAAACGAGGGTGCGCGACGCGGTCAGGCTTTCGCTTTCGGGCGGCCGGCGCGGGGACGATTTCCGCGTGGAACGCGCCATGGTGCGCATGGACGACGGGATCACGGTGGATCCCGCCGAGGTGGAAAGAATGAGATCCGCGGTGCTACAGGCGCTCCGCAGAAAACGCTTCACGCCCTCTGAAAATCGCGTCCGTCCCTACCGGGAGATGCGGCGCGAGGAGCCGGTATACCGTAGACCGCGCCTGATCCTTTCTTACCGGCGGTTCGAGCAGATCGACCGGTCGGCCCTGACCGCCGCGCCGCAGTTCATTTATCTGCCTCTGGACGAGATCCTGGCGGGCGGGGAACTGACCGAAAATCTTCTGGGATGCGGCGTGAAGCTGGCGGCGGTGCTGCCGCCGGTGATCACCGACAATGAATCCGAAAAGCTTCTGGAGGCCCTGGTCCGCGCGAAGAACCTGGGGGTTGATTACGCGGTGGCGGGAACCTTCTCGGCTCTGGAGACCGCGCGGCGCGCGGGGATGATCTTACGGGGCGACTTCGGCCTGAACGCGCGCACCAGCGAGGATATGGCGGCGCTTTACGGGCTGGGGCTTTCCAGCGTCAGCGTCTCCTTCGATCTCTCCTTCCGGGAGATCCGCGCCCTTGCCAAAACCGGCGGCGTGGAGGTCTTCGCCTACGGAAGACTGCCTTTGATGCTTACTGAAAACTGCATTTCCCGGAACCACTACGGCGTGTGCGACAAGTGCGAGACCCAGAGGATGATCACCGGCCGGGACGGCGAGACCTATCCCATCCTGGGCGAGCCGGGATGCCGGAACCTCCTGCTGGATTCCCGGAAGGTGTTCCTGGCCGACCGGGCGGAGGATCTGGAACGGCTCGGCGTGGAATCGATCCGCCTATCCTTCACCACCGAAAACCGCAGCGAATGCGCGGAAATCGTGCGCCAGTATTATGAAAGAAGCGCGCGCCGCTCCCTGCAGAAGCCCTGGCGCGGCGTATATCTCGAAAGTTGAGGAACTATTGTGAAGCTCAAGATCAAGAAGCTGAATCCCGACGCGATCCTTCCCTCCCGCCAGACTCCCTTTTCCGCGGGAATGGATCTTTACGCGGCGGGACCCGCCGTCACCATCCCGCCCATGGGGTATGCGGTGATCTCCACCGGCATCGCCGTCGAGCTGCCGGAGGGCTACGGCGCTTTTCTCTTCGCCCGTTCGGGCCTCGCGGTCAAATCGGGCGTGAAGCCCCGCAACGGCGTGGGCGTGGTGGATGCCGACTACCGCGGAGAGATCAAGGTGGGGCTTGAAAACCTCTCGGGCGTCGCCTACCGGGTCGAGCCGGGCGAAAGGATTGCCCAGATGGTGATCCTCCGGGTGGAGGAGGCCGAGATCGTGGAGTGCGACGAGCTTTCCGAAAGCGACCGCGGCGCGGGCGGCTTCGGCAGTACCGGAAGAAAATAAAGAAAAAGTCCCCGGAACCGACCCTTCCGGGGACCTG
>CACYBP010000037.1 GCA_902772625.1 Oscillospiraceae bacterium | reverse complement strand
GTGATAGATATCGCCGAAGGGGATGTTGGTCAGAAGGATGCCGAAGGCGATGCCGACCATCAGAAGGGGCTCGTACTGCTTGACGATACCGAGGTAGAGAAGGATGCAGGCGATGCCGATCATGACCGCCGACTGCCAGTCGAGCTTTCCGAAAAGCCCGTAAAGGCCGGAGGTCTCCCAGAGGTTAAGTAAAATTTCGCCTAAATTCATTTCGCTTCCTCGCTTTCCGCCTTTTTGATGGAGGTGAACCGCAGCTCGTTCAGAGGAGTCTTCAGTTCGTCCGCAACGATGGCCATGACCATGGCGGCGTCGCGCGCGGGAACGTCATGAAGCTTCAGATCGCCGCAGGAGCCTTTCGCAAGAGGCGCTTTCTTTTCTTCCGCGGCGGGCGAAGCGGCAGGCGCGGGAGCCTTGGATGCGGCCTTCGCCTTCTTCTTCCTTTCGATCGCGCCGAAGATCGCGGCCGAGATCATCAGGATCACCATCAGGAAGGCCAAAACGGCGAACACGAACAGGATGCCCATGAGCGCGATCAGAGCGGCCTCGCCGAAGGTGGGGTTGGTCAGGTTATTCAACGCTTTAACACCTCTCACTTTCCTCATTCAGGCGGGTATTCTTTTCCCGTCCGAAATTTCACAAATCTACTGTTGTATGATACCATACCCCCCTTCTGATTGCAATGGGTAAATCTATAAAAAGGAGAGGCTTCCTTTCGGGAAAAATGTACTTTTTGCCTTTTCCCCCGCCGGGCGCTTTTCTCTTCCCCGGAGGAAAAGAGAAAGCGCGGCGGAGAAGATCGTCTTCTCCGCCGCGCCGGGGTCAAAGCACGAGATCGCTGGTTTTTTCGATCCCGGAGGAGGCGAAGTACGCTTCCTCCAGGGGGATCCACTTTTCGGAAAAGACCTTTTTCGCCTCCGGTCCGTTCCGTTTTTCGATGCGCGAAAGCTGGGTTTCGGGATCCACGGTGAAAAACACCTTCAGATCGGGGTCGAGTCCGAGCTTCGGATTGCCGGCATAAGATCCCTCCACCACCGTGAGGGACGAGAGCGGCACCGTCCGGCTTTCCCCGTAAGCCATGGCCGAGCAATCGAAGACGCGGTAGGAAAAGCCTTCCTTCCCCGCCTTCGGGGCGACCTCCTCCCGGAATCTTTCGTAATGGATATTCCCGCCGGGCTCGGCGTAGCGCGCCCCGGTGCGAAGCGCGGGGGGCAGGAAGAAATCGTCCATCCGGATCACGGCGGCGTCGGGATAGAAGGCCTCAAGAAGCTTCGCCGCGGTGCTCTTCCCCGCGGCACACCGGCCGTCCAGTGTGATAAGAAGCCGGTCCTTCTTCTTTTTCAGCTCCTCGATCCGGAGGATCAGGGGAAGAAGCCTTGCGTATTTCCGGGAAACCACCCGGTAAGACGGCGCGTACTCCTTCCGGAAGGCGTCGCTGTGATGAAGCGCCGGGAGCCCCGCCGCGCGGTAGGCCTCCAGAGCCTCGTCAAACCACCCGCCGGAAAAGGCGAAGACCTCCTCGGAGGCAAGCTCGCCGGCGAAGAGCAGCCTTTCCAGAAACTCGTCCCGCGTCCCGGTCTTTTCCCGGGAGGAGAGGGTGAAAAGCCGCGAAAGGATCCGGTCGGGGACGTCCTTTCCTTCTTCGCTTGAAAGCCACAGGCGGGTGAAATCCCCGCCGATATCCTCCCGGAAGGGGATCTTCCGGAGGGGCGAGGCAGCCCGTTCCCGGGAAAGGCGCGAAAGCGCCTCCTCCCCGTCGCCGACCATGTGGCCGGGGCCGAAGGTCATCTGATAGAGGAGCTTGAAAAAGTCCTCGGGTTCCATGGCCGGGTAGCGCCGTGCGTGGCTTAAAAGCAGCTCCCGGAGTTCCTTCTTTTCTCTTTCGGTCATCGTTCAGTCGTTCAGGACCAGCTTCGCTCTTGCGAGGGCGGCCATCAGTACCGGGATCAGGACGATGTGGAGGATGATGCCGGGGATCGCGGTGGTCACCGCGCCGGCGACGAAGGCCGAGAAGGGGAAGGCGGTGGTGTTGAAGCCCGCGATCACGAACCGCGCGAGGCCCCAGACGCACCGGCCGAGGATCATGGAGACGATCAGAACCGGAAGCACCCTCGCCGTGCCGGTCCATTCGATGATCTCAAAACCGCCGTTCTTCTTCGCGCCGAGGACGGCTCTGGTCCGGAGAAGGATCAGGGCGAAGAGTCCGAGGGACAGGGCGATCAGGCCGAAGATCACGCAGAGCTTGCCGGGGTTTTCCGCCGGGACGAAGTCCTCAGAGGGAAGGGCGATGTTTTTCAGAAGGGCGTAGGACGCGGCCTGATTGAGATAGAAGCCGTAGGCGGTCACCGCTGCGCCGAGGGCCAGGAAGAAGGAGGAGACGGCCGCGGCGTTCATCAGGCGGATCTTCGAGGGAAGCGCCTTGAAGAGGATGCCCGAGGTGAAGCCGTAGGTGGCAAGCTCGAAGGCCATGGCCACTGCGCCCGGCCACATGGGCGGCATCTGGAAGATCAGCGAACGCAGAAGCGGGGCGATGAAACCCACCGCAAGTCCCCAGGGCCATCCGCAGACGAATCCGCAGAGAAGCACCGGGATATGCATCGGAGACAGCGCCTGACCGATCTGGGGGATCTGGCCGGTCAGGAAGGGCAGCACCATGCAGAGTGCCAGAAACACGGCGGAGTAGATGAGTTTTTTGACGTGCTTGTTCACGGTTTTCCTTTCCTGCGCAAAAAGATGCCCGGGCGCTTCTGCGCCCCGGCGCCTTCTGGCAATCCTGTTATTGCTTGTTTACGGAAAGGGCTTCTGCCCGTCGGAGAGATCCTCTCCGGGTCTTTCCTTCAGAAAAGGCCGTTTTTATCATTTAATCAGAAAAAGCGCCGCTTGTCAAGTCCCGTTCCCCGTGGATTTCCGGACAGGCGAAGCGGCTTTCGCGGGGTCAGCCGGGAAGCCTCACGGTCCCGCCCGGCTCCACGGCATAGAGCGCGCCGTCGGCGTCGAACCATATCTTCAGAAGGGTCGGGTTATGGACCGTCAGATGGTCGGCGCTGAAAATCAGGGACCCGTAAGCCCTGACGTAAGTATAGATCTCCATATTGGTGGCGTGCCAGATCCCGTCTTCCGCCGAAAGCCTTTCGCAGATCTCTTCCAGAAGCGCCCAGTTCCCCGCCCTTTCGAATTCAAAGCTGTGTCCCCAGAGCATGAAGAGCCGCGGATAGCGTGAAGCGACGTACGCTTTTTCGGGATCGACGGCCAGAAACGCGTCGACGCATTTCAGTGCGTCGGGATCGGAATGATGGCAGGAGGGATTCCAGGCGAGCCAATCCTCCGGCAGGCGGAAGGAGGGATCGCTGACGGTGGTCCGGGCGTAGACGATATCCAGATCCTCAAGATACCGCTTCACCGATTCCCGGGACGCGCCGTTCTGGAAGAAGTTGATCCCGCTGTCCGGATAAGCCATGCCCCGGACGATGCGGCCGAAGGCCTTTTCCAGCTCCAGCCGGCAGTCCAGCACCTCCCGGATCCCCTCGATGGGCCGCAGGAGGCCGTTCGCGCGGTGATCCGCGCCGTGATTCGCGATCTCAAAGCCCTTCTCCAGAATGACCCTTCTGATCTCGCCGGGGGTCAGGCGCCAGTCGGTCCCGTCCTTCCCCAGCTGGGCGCCGTTCAGGTTGAAGGTCCCCTTCAGCCCGTAACGCGCCATGGTCTCCGCCAGGCGGATATCGTCGCGGCAGCCGTCGTCGTAGCTGAAGGTCACGGCCTTGCTTTTTCCGCCCGGGAAGCGCAGAAAACGGTATCTCATGGTTCGTTCCTCTTTTCTTGTATTCGTATCCGGCGCGGCCGGTCCTTGATTACGGAGGCGAAGATCCCTCACCCGATCATCGACGCGAAGGAGGAAAGCGAGGTCGCCCGGGAGACGTAATAGCGCGGGATCAGGAAGGGATCCATCGAGGTGGAATATCCCCCGCCGTTCATCCTGACGCCGAAGGAATAGTATTCCGCCCCCACCCGGCGGGTCTCGCCGTTGTAGCTTCCCGAGGGATAGCAGAGGACGAAGGGGATCCGGCCGGTGAGCCGTGCGATCTCCAGCCGGGAATCCCGCAGCTCGGCGCGGAGCTTTTCGCCGGTGATCTCCGCGAGCTTCGGATGGCTTACGGTGTGGCTCTGGATCGATACCAGCCCCGAATCGGCCATCTCCCGGAGCATCTCTTCGGTGAGGTAATGGGTCTTTGCGAGCTTGCCGGAGATCATGAAGACCGTGGCCTTGCAGTTGTATTTTTGAAGGAGCGGGAAAAGCTCCTCGTAATTGTCCTTATAGCCGTCGTCAAAGGTGAGCATCACCGGCTTTTTGATCGAATCGATTCTATCCAGATCCTCGAAGGTGACGGTGGTGTAGCCGTGGTCCACCAGATATTTCAGCTGCTTTTCCATTTCCGCGGGCTTCACGAAAAGCTCGTTGATGCCCCAGGTGTCGTCGCTGACCGCGTGATACATCAGCACCGGCAGCCGCACTCCCTTCGGGACGTCGGCGCTCTTCACGGCCTTCGTGAGATAGATATCCTCCCCGTCGTCCAGACGCGGCAGAGCGCTCGCCTCGATCAGAGGGGAGGCGGGAAGATAAAGCTCCCCTTTCCAGGTCACCGGGTCGCCCACCCGGGTCTTTCCCCGGTAAAAGCCGCCCGCGAGGGTCGATACGAAAAAGCTCTCCTCCCCCACTTCAAGTGTGAAGCCGGAGGCGTCCTCCCGCAGTTCGCCCCCCGCCGCCGAAGCCAGGGCGGAAGCCTTCGCAAAGGCGGTCCCGTCCCCGTCCCTTTTGAAAAGCGTCACCTCCGCGCCGTTCCAGAAAAGCCTTCCCGCCTCCTGAAAGGACGCGGTCTCGGGAATCGCGCGGTCGGGGCCGCTTTCCTCTTCCGGAGGCTCCGGCAGGGTCTTCCCGTCTTCTTCAAAGAGCACGGGAACGCGCACCTTTTCGGCGCTTTCCGGCTCTGCACTTCTTCCGCACGCCGCAAGAAGGCAGAGCGCGAGCGCCGCGCCGCAGAAAAGCAAGGCGCGGGGCAGGCGGTTTTTCTTTTCACGGTTCATCGTTTTCATGGCGTCCTCCGAAAAGAAAGCGCGGGGGCAGATGCTCTCCCCCCGCGCGGATCTCCCTGTGATTTACTCCTCGCTCCAGGAGGTGGCGCTCCAGACCGTGTAGCCGTAAGAGGAGCTTTCCTCCTTCCGGATCGAAAGGCTGACCCAGGAGGTAAAATCAAAAATGCTGTTGTAAAGCTGCACCGTGACGTTCATCCGGCCGTCCTTGCCGGGCTCCAGGGCGCAGATGCGGATCTCCAGCCCCTCCCCGCCCGACGGCTCGAAGGTATAGGTATCGGAGGCGTTGTCGAAGAAGATCAGAGAGTCCAGGAAATCCTCGTGCGGGACGCCCAGGATCTCCACGTCGGCCGAGAACATGTCGTCGGCCATTTTGCGCAGCGCCTCGGTGCCCTTGACCGTCACGCGGCCTTCGGAATCGGTCTCAGTGCCCTCGGGATACTGATGAAAGCTTGCGATCATGCTGTATATGGCGCACCAGAGCATGTCGTCCTCGGGGGCGCCGGTCATTTCCTGGGGATAGCAGTAGCTGGCGTAGGCCACCGATTTGAGCGACGGGGCGAGCTTTGTCAGGGCGCCGCCGATATCGCCCGAGAAATAGGCGATGACGTCGGGATCGGTCTCGGCGGTATAGTCGTATTCTTCCACGCTGAAGAAGGTCTCATACTCGCTCTCTCCCCCTTCGGAGGAGGAGGTATCGCTCTCTTCGTCGCCGGTGAAGGCGTCGACGCCGGTGCGGGTCTCGCTGGTTCCGGGCTTTTCATCGCCGCCGAATTCCACGCTTCCGGTCTTCTTTCCGTCGCAGGAGGCAAAGCTTAAAAGCATCAAAACGGCAAGGACCGCCGCCACAGTTCTCTTTATTCTCACCGAATCCACTCCCTTCAGATGGCAGAGGGTATTGTATCACGCTTTTCGCCCTTTTTCAAGACGTCACTTCCAGCGAAGCTCCTCCCGGAGCCGGGCGGCCGTGCCCTCGGCCGGCGGATTCCCGTCGTAGCGGGTGCGGTCGTAGACGTCGGCCAGCTCCCGGTAGGCTTTTTCGTGCTTCGGGTCGCCGTCGGCATAGGCGATCTCCCCCAGGATCTCGAAGGCGGTCTTGGCGGGTTTGCGGCGATAGCCGCGGGCCGACGCCTTTCTCACTGAGCTCCGGAAGAGGAAGCGCACCCGCTCCTCCTCGCTTTTCATGGCGAAGAAGCCGACCCGTTCCCGGATCAGGTCGCCGAGCTTCTTTCCGCCGAAGAGCTTGAAATCGATGGATTCCACGATCTCCTCGTAAAGCTCGTCCTCCTGTTCCTCGTACTCCTTCTTCTTCCGGTGTTTTCCCGAACCGCCGGACATGAGCCTGCGGATCAGGGCCCTCCCCTTCCGGAAGAGAGTGAAAAGCAGGAGCGCGCCGAAGAGTCCCACGCCGATCCAGGTGATGATCGCGGCGATTTCCTTGGCCTCCTCGCTGGGTTCCCTGATCACCTGCTCCACCACCTCGCCGGGGTCGTAATCCACGTTTTCGATCACGTGGCGTTCCTCCTCCGGGCGGTAGTTCAGAAGCGACACGATCCCCCTCCCCGCGGCGGAGAGCCCCGCCCCGATCAGGGGATTGATTACGATCACCAAAAGAAGGATCAGCGCCGTCAGGGCCAGATTGTGACGGATCAGGGCGGGCGACACCGGCATGCGGGATTCTTTTCGCCCGTCCATCGTCTCCTCTTGCGCGACCTTTTTGTTTTTATAGCGCACGTTGCGGTTGAGCTGGGTGGCGATATTGAACCGGTTCATGGCGAAGAGTCCCACCACCGCCGCGGCGATCACCGCCACGGAATAGAGGGTCGTATAGGCTCCGAAGGGCCGGACCACCCCCATGAAGAGCATGATCACGGCGTACACGATCAGAAGCGACACCGTCATGGTGGCCTGCACCGTTTCGTACCACGGCCTGACCCCCGGGCGCATGCCGATCAGGAAGGCGGTCACCGTCAGGGCCCCCATCAGGAGATGGAAGGTGGTGCTCATCAGCCCGGCCTCCTGTCCCTTCAGAAGCATATATCCCGCGATCACCGCGGCCAGAAGGAAGCCGATCAGGGCCGCATAAAAGGACTGGCGCCGGAAAAGCCGGCCGAGAAGCGTCCCCGTCACGGTCATGCCGAAAAGAAAAGCAAGATACAGCCAGATCTCCCCGTGGGGCAGAAGAGTCAGGGCCGCGATGATATAGAAGGGCAGGAACAGGAGCAGCGCGTAGAGTCCCGCGAACAGACGATCCTTCATCTTACGCCTCCTTTTTCGACGCGAAGGTACCGGGCGTGCGGTCCATCATCATGATCTCCACCAGATTGCCGTCCCGGCGCAGTTCCTCCACGCCCTCGGCGATCTCGTCGTCCCAATAGGCCGTCATCAGAAGGATCCCGCAGTCGGAGATCCCCCGGTGCGCCTCGTCTGACAGGAAGCGCCCGAAGTTGACCTTGCTTTCCCGGGAAAGGCAGGCAAGCTGGGTGAATTCCTCGCCCAGGTGTCCGCTGCCGTTCCCGAAGCCGGTGCGGTTTTCCCCCAGGGGAGAATCCACCGAGTTGCTGGCAAAAGAGGCGGTGATGCCGTGCTCGGCGGCGAACTGCAGAAGCGCCGCCGCGCGCGATACGCCCGATTCGATGCAGTCGGGATCCACGTCGGTGCGGAAATAGGGATCGGCCTGCACGTTGAAGAGGATCAGAAGGCGGATATCGGCTGTGGCGTCCAGCTCGTTCACCACGAAACTGCCGACACGGGCCGAGGCCTTCCAGTTGATCTTGGACTGGGGATCCCCGGTGGTGTAGTCCCGGGTGCCGCGGATCATGAAGGGATCCTCGGCGATCCAGCGCCGGACCACCACGTCGCCCATCATGCTTTTGGAGATGTCCCCCAGCTCGTCCATATCGGCGATGCGGGGATAGACGGTCACCGCGGCGTTGATCTCGGCCTCGGCGCTCTGCGGTTCGCCGATGCCGAAAATGTCCTGGGAGGTCAGGTTGACCGCCCGCAGGGCGTAATAGCCCCGCTTTTCGCAGAGCATGGTGTATTTTCTCGTGACGGTGGAATAGGGGCCGATGGAAAAGACGCTGTTGTGCTCTCCGTAGACCTGTTCTTTTTTCCCCGTCTCCCCGTTCTTCTCATAAGCCAGATAGCGCAGATGGGGCGACAGCATGCTTTCCACCCGCACCCACGGCATGGGAAGGAGCTTGGCGTTGGCGATCTTTTCGGTCATGACGATCTTTTCGCCTTCAAATACCGTATGCGGCTCGTATTCCCGGGTGTAGGTGATCTTCTTCCGGCCGAAAAAGCGGTAGATCACCGCCTCCAGAATGACCAGCACCGCCACGGTCAGCGAAATAAAGCCGATCTGCAAGACTCGTTCCCTCCTTTCCCGCGCGCAGATCTCCCGGAGGCCTTAAAGCTCCCGGAGGTTGGCGCTCTCGAAATCCTCGGTGGGCACGGCGACGCCGGCCACCACGTTTTCCATGACCTTTTCGGCCTGGCCGGATTTCAGGCGGGAGGCGTTCTTGACCACCAGTCTGTGCGCCAGCACCGGCACCGCCATCTTCTTGACGTCGTCGGGGGTGACGAATTCACGCCCCGCCAGGATCGACGCGATCTGGGAGGCGCGCAGAAGCGCCTGGGTGCCGCGGGGGCTGACGCCGTAGACCACCTCGGGGTGGCGGCGGCTGGCGTCGGCGATCAGAGAGATATACCGGTAAACGTCGGCGCCGACGCGCACCTTTGCAAAGGACCTTTGGGCGTCGGTCACCTCGTCGGCCGTGGCCACGGGAGAAAGCTCCTCCAAAGGGTTTTCCCCGTTGAACCGGCGCATGATCTCGTCGCTTTCCTGAAGCGAGGGATAGCCCATGCCGGTCTTGATCATGAAGCGGTCAAGCTGGGCCTCGGGAAGCGGGAAGGTGCCCTGGATCTCCACCGGGTTCTGGGTGGCGATGACCATGAAGGGATCGGGAAGCGGCATGGTGACTCCGTCCACCGTGACCTGTCTTTCCTCCATCGCCTCCAGAAGAGCCGACTGGGTGCGCGGGGTGGCGCGGTTGATCTCGTCGGCCAGCATGACGTTGGTGAAGACCGAGCCGGGGCGGAAACGGAATTCGCCGTTCTTGGGATCGTAGAAATTGATGCCGGTGATGTCCGAGGGCATCAGGTCGGGGGTGAACTGCGTTCTTTTGAAATCGCATCCCACCGATCTCGCCAGCGTCTTGGCGAGCAGCGTCTTGCCGAGTCCCGGAAGGTCCTCCAGGAGGACGTGGCCCCGGGAGAAAAGCGCGATGATCACGTGCTCGGCGGTTTCGGGTTTGCCGACGATGACCCTGGAAATATTGCCCTTGATCCGGTCGGCCAGGTTTTTGATCTCACGAAGTTCCATCTTGTCTGCTCCTTTCGTCAAAGCACGTCACGGACCCGCACCATGCGCGTCCGGAAGGAGGCGGGATCGTCGGCGCGAAGCTCGAAAAGCCTTCCGCCCCGGATCTCCTCGTTATGAGAGGCGTGATAGCTGAGGAATCCGTCGTACCCCAGCCGGACGCCCAGGTATTCGGCGTCAAAATCGTTGACGTGGTCGTGTCCTGTGTAAATGCCCCGGACGTCGCCCCGCTGGAGGCAGGCGGCGAACAGCCCGGAATTCACCGGCGCGCAGCACACGTCCTCCATCTGATGGCCCGTGAAGCGGGACTGATCCTTGTGCTCGGTGACCAGATCGTGCTCGGGAAGCGGCACGTGCATGAACATCAGGGACGGGATCTTTCTCCCCTCCGCCGCCTCAAGCTTTTTGGAGGTCTCCCAGTACCAGAGGATCTGCTCGAAATAGATGGGGTCTCCCCACTGGTTGTTGCGGGCCAGAAAGGGCTGCTCCTCGCGAAGGCCGCACAGGCTCCGGAAGCCGTCGATCCCGTCGTGGGAATCCAGGGCGAAGATATTCCAGAGGATCCTTTCCCCCTTTTCGTCCCGGATGGGCAGGGCGTAATTCCCCACGCCCGGCACGTCGGCGGGACCGGCCTCGGAAAGGCAGTGGGAATAGGATTCGTAGATCTCCTCCTGCGTTTCTTTTTCCACGCCGTAATTGTCATCGTGATTGCCGAAGACGTGCGCCCAATAGATCCCGCGCTTTTCCATGGGCGAGGAAAGGCCGTCCAGGACCTCGCGCACCTCCTCAGGCGACTCCGCGTGGATTACCCCCGGGCCGCAGATATCCCCGGCCATGAACACCAGATCGGGTTCGGTCTTTTCCACCAGCGCGTCCAGCGCCCTGACCGTGTCTTTTTCGCGATAGCCCTTCCCGGCGTGCACGTCGGAGATCATCAGGATCCGGAATTTCCCGTCGGGGCCGAAGGAGAGCGCGCGGTTTTTTCTTTCGTCAAGCATACAAAGACTCCTT
>CACYBP010000036.1 GCA_902772625.1 Oscillospiraceae bacterium | reverse complement strand
CTGCATATCCGCCGGGCGGCGGAGGCGTCCTTCCTGAACCGGGCGCCGGAGCTTCCTCCGGAGATCCCGGAAACGGGCGACGGCAGAAGGCCCGGTATCTGGACGGCGCTTCTGACCGTCTCGGGCGCGGGGTTTCTGTGCCTCGGAGGCGCGGCCCTTACGGGGAGACGGAAAAGACCGAAGAGGTAATAAACGAAGCGCGCCGCGGAGCTCTTGCCCACGGCGCGCTTCGTCTGCGCGCGAATCGGCGGTTGCGAAGCGGGGCGGTTTGTGATATGATCTGGGAAAAGAAAGATCGAAAGGAAAGCGGGGAGAAAAGGTATGACGGTGGAGTTTCCTTACGGGAAAGGCTCGGTGTCCTATGATTTCCGGGGAGAGGATCTGCTCCCCGTGCCGGAGCCGGGGCTGAAGAGCTATCGGCCGGAGGCGGGGGAGGAGGAGCTGATCCGGAAAGCCATGGAAAGCCCCGCGGGCGGGAAACGGCTTTCAGAGCTTTGCCGGGGGAAAAAGAATATCGTCCTGATTGTAAGCGACCACACCCGTCCGGTTCCCTCCCGCCTGATCCTGCCCCCGATGCTGCGGGAGATCCGGGAAGGCGCGCCGGAGGCGAAGGTCACCCTGCTGGTGGCCACCGGCTGCCACCGGGGCACGACGAAGGAAGAGCTTGTCGCCAAGTGCGGGGAAGAGATCGTGAAAAACGAGCGGATCGTCGTTCACGACTGCGACGACCGGGATAACCTCACGGTCCTCGGGACCCTTCCCTCGGGCGGCCTGTGCGAGATCAGCAGGATCGCGGCGGAGGCCGATCTTCTCGCGGCTGAGGGCTTTATCGAGCCGCACTTTTTCGCGGGCTTTTCCGGCGGAAGAAAGAGCGTCCTTCCCGGCGTCGCGGGGAGAAGGACGGTGCTTGCGAATCATTCTTCGGCCTTTATCGCCGATCCCCGCTCCCGCACCGGGAACCTGGAGGGGAATCCCATCCACCGGGATATGCTCTGGGCGGCGCGGAAGGCGGGACTCCGGTATATCGTGAACGTGGTCCTGAACGACAGGAAAGAGGTGGTCTTCGCCGCGGCCGGAGAACCGGAGGAGGCGCACGCCCGCGGCGCGGAGTTCCTGGGGGAAATGGCCGGGATCACGGTGCCGGAGGCTGAGGTCGTGATCACCACCAACGGCGGATACCCCCTGGATCAGAACGTCTACCAGGCGGTGAAGGGCATGACCGCGGCGGAGGCCGCGGTGAAAAAGGGCGGGGTGATCGTGATGCTCGCCGAGGCGTCCGACGGCGTCGGCGGGGAGAGCTTTTACCGCCAGCTCTCCGGGGAACCAGACGGGCGAAAGCTCACCGCGCGCTTTCTGGCCCGCTCTCCCGGGGAGACCGAGCCCGATCAGTGGCAGACCCAGATCCTTCTGCGCGTTCTGGAAAAGGCCCGGGTGATCCTGGTGTCCGGGGTGGAGGATGAAAAAGTGCGGGCGCTGCATCTGATCCCGGCGCACTCTCTCCCGGAGGCGATCCGGAAAGCCGGGGAGCTTCTCGGAAAGGAGCGTCCTTCGATCCTCGCCATTCCCGACGGGGTGGGCGCGATCGTCCGGGGAAGGGAGAAGGCATGAATGATTTTGACGGATTGCTCAAAAACCGCTCCGTCAGCCCCGAGGCCGCCCTGCGCGCGGGCTTCCGGAGGGAGGGAGACCGGTATCTTCTGCTCGAGGAGCTCCCGGGGACCGGACTTTTCGCCGAGTTCACGCTTACCGAAAGAAGCTTTTCGGCCCGGGTCCTGGAGGAGGACGGGGAGGAATTCTATCTTCTGCGGGTGAAAAACGCCGAGGGAAGCTTTCTGCCCGCCGTCCGGGAGGCTCTGGAGGCGGCGGCCGGAAGGATCGCCGGACGGCTTTTCCCGCGGGAGGACCCCGGAAAAAGACTCCTGGAGCTTGCCCGGGACAAATTCGGCGACCGGCCCGATTATCCCTTCGACGACGGGGAGAAAAGCCCGGTCCTGCGCGCCCCGAACGGCAAATGGTACGCGATTATGATGACGGTGGAGGGAAACCGGATCGATCCCCGGAGAAAGGGGCCGGTATGCGCCCTCAACCTGAAGGTGGATCCGGAAAAGAGAGAAAGCATACTCGACGGGGAG
>CACYBP010000035.1 GCA_902772625.1 Oscillospiraceae bacterium | reverse complement strand
TGTCGATGATAAAGGCGTCGTCGGTCCCCTCGGCGATCACGTAGGTGTGGAAAAGCTCGGTCTTGTACCGGTAGGGCTCGTCGTCTCGCACCAGCCGCAGGTTCTTCGGCGGCTCCGGCGCCGGGGCTTCGCCGGTTTTCTCTTCTTCCGTGAAGGCAAAAGACGCGTCCACGGATTCGTAAGAGCGGGGAGACGAAGGCTTCTTTTGGCTCCCGGCTTCATAACCTGTGAGGAAATCGGGAGCCGAAACGGCGGCGGTCCCGGCGCTTTCACGCGGACGAAGCGTGACGCCGTAAGGCGCGAAAAAGTCTTCGGCCGCAGCCTTTTCAATCCGATCTTCCCTGGAATCCCGCAAGGGCTCGTTCGAACAGGCCGGTCTTTCGGCTCCGCCGGAGCCTTCGGGACGGGGAAGACTCCCCCGGGGGGTCTGATCAAACGCCTTCGGGACCGGCGACGGTTCTTCGGCGTCGTCGATCCGGGGGTCATCTGAGAGCATGGTCTTGATCCCGAAATAGAGCGCGTCGAACACGTCGCGCTCCCGGACGAACTTTACCTCGGATTTGGTGGGGTGCACGTTCACGTCCACCAGGTTATAGGGCATCGAGATCCCCACAAAGGCCACGGCGTGCTTCGCGGGCGGCATCGAGTTCTTATAAGCCTCGTCGAGAGCCGCCGAGAGCATGCGGGATTTGATGGGACGGGTGTTGACGTTGAAAAACTGCATGGCGCGGTTGCCTCTGCCGGCGGTGGGCTTTGAAGAAAAGCCCTTCACCCGAACGCCGTTGTAGGCGTATTCCAGGGGCATCAGATTGTTTGCAAATTCCCGCCCGTAGATGCAGTAGATCGCCGTGAGAAGATTCCCGTCGCCCGGCGTGTGCAGAGTTTCTTTTCCCTCTTTGAACACCCGGAAGGATACCTCCGGGTGGGAAAGAGCGGCGGATTCCACGCTGGCCTCGCAGGAGGCGGCCTCGCTGATATCGCGCTTCATGAATTTCAGGCGGGCGGGGGTGTTATAAAAGAGATCGGCCACCGTGATGTTGGTTCCCACGGGACAGCCCACCGGATCGATGGACCGGATCTCTCCCGCGACGCAGGAGACGCGCGTTCCTTCATCGGAAGAGCGTTCTCTCGTGATCAGAGTGACCTTTGAAACGGCCGAGATCGCCGCCAGCGCCTCGCCGCGGAAGCCCATGGTGACGATTTCAGAGAGATCCCCGTTCTGAAGCTTGCTGGTGGCGTGACGCGAAAAGCAGAGCTTTGCGTCCTCTCTTCCCATGCCGCAGCCGTCGTCCGAGACGCGCAGAAGCCTAAGCCCGCCCCCTTCGATCCAGACGGTGATATTCTCGGCGCCGGCGTCCAGGGCGTTTTCCACCAGCTCCTTGACCACCGAGGCCGGCCGTTCGCAGACCTCGCCCGCGGCGATCAGGTCGCGCAGATTGGGGGGCAGAACCCGGATAGTGGGCATGTCGTCTCCTTTCTCTCCCGGAAGAGGCGCTTCCGGTTTTCAAAAGTCTTTCCCGTCTCCGGCATTACCGGAAGTAGAGGTTTTTGGTGGGATATTCAGGCTCGCAGGTGATCTTGATCCCGAGCTTCTTATAGGTGCTGGCGTCGGGCGAGGAGATGATGCTGGAGGAATGGGCGTCGCATCCCGAAAGATCCGGGAGCTTGGTGATGGCGTAAGCCACGGTGGGGTTGGTGGCGGCCGAGATGCTCAGGGCGGCCAGGACCTCCTCGGCGTTGAGCACCGGGAAGTTGGAATGGAGAATATTCTTTTTCATGCTGACCATAGGCTCCAGGATCACCGGGGAAATCAGGTGGATCTCGTCGGCGATGCCGGCCTCGTGCTTGATGGCGTTGATCAGGACCGAGGCGGTGGCGTTCATCATGGGATGGCTGCGGCCGGTGACGATGGTGCCGTCGGGAAGCTCAAGGCTTACCACCTGGCCGTCGGTGCCGGTGGGATCTATGGAAGCGGCGCGCTTCAGGGCGGGCTCCACCACGCGGCGGTCCTCGGCACGGATCCCCATCTCGTTCATCAGAAGGAGGATGCGCTGGGCCTCTTCACTGCTCTTCTTGCCGGATTTGGCGTCCACCCGGGCGCGGTAGTACCGGCGGATGATTTCCTGACGGGCGGCCTCGCACACGGCGTCGTCGTCCGAAATGCAGAAGCCCACCATATTGACGCCCATGTCGGTGGGGGAGCGGTAGATCGTGCTGTCGCCCATGATCTTGGAGAGGATGGTGCGCACCACCGGGAAAACCTCCACGTCGCGGTTGTAGTTGACGGTGGAAACGCCGTAGGCCTCCAGATGGAAGGGATCGATCATATTCACGTCCCTGAGGTCCGCGGTGGCGGCTTCGTACGCCATGTTCACCGGGTGCTTCAGGGGAAGGTTCCAGATGGGGAAGGTCTCGAACTTGGCGTATCCGGCCTTCTTGCCCATGCGGTATTCGTGATAGAGCTGGGAAAGGCAGGTGGCAAGCTTGCCGCTGCCGGGTCCGGGCGCGGTGACGATGACCAGGGGACGGGTGGTCTCGACGTAGGGGTTCGCGCCGTAGCCCGCGTCGCTGACGATGGTATCCACGTCGGTGGGATAGCCCAGGGTGGGGCGGTGGATATAGACGTTTTCTCCGCGGTTTTCCAGCATGGTCTTGAACTTGGCCGCGGCCTCCTGGCCGGTGAACAGGGTGATCACCACAGCGGCGATGTGGAAGCCCATGGCGCGGAGCTTGTCCATATGCCGGAGCACGTCCATCTCGTAAGTGATGCCCAGATCGCTTCTCATCTTGTTGCTTTCGATATCCTTGGCGCTGATGCAAAGGATGATCTCCGCGTCCTCCTGGAAGGTCTTCAGGACCTCCAGCTTTCCGTTCGGGCGGTATCCGGGGAGAACGCTTGCCGCGTGCTGGTCGTCAAAGAGCTTGCCGCCGAATTCCAGATACAGCTTGCCGCCGAGGCTTTCGATGCGCTCGGTGATTTTTTCCCGTTGGATCCTGATGTACTTGTCGCCGTCAAAACCGATTTTCTGCATGATCGTTCTCCTTTTATATGATGCAATGGGGCGGATTGTAACACGTAGAAATTCCCTGTATCATAGATCGGGGAAATGCGCCGCGATCTCTCGCGCGGCGTTCCATAAGAAGGCCTCCGGCCACGCCACCAGCCAGTCGTTGATGAAGCCGGGGGCTTCCTTTTCGCCCCAATGGCAGTGATGATAACCCTCGTTCTGCGCTCCCGGGCCGCGGAAGATCCCGTGCACCGTCTTTCCCTCCCGCGGCGCCACGTTCTGCATGGCGTTTGAAAAGAGCAGCAGCGCGCGCGTTTTCCAGCCTTCGTCTCCGATATATTTCCAGAGCCTGAGAAAATCCGGCACGCACAGCGCGCCCCAGGGATCGATGTGATGGTGCTGGGCCGAAACCGAGGTGCCGCCGAGAGTCCGGAAGCCGTAACGGGCAAAATCGCTTTCTGGCGGATAAAGAGCGTCGAAATAGTACATCCACGAAGTAAAATACCAACCGGCCATTTTCGCGGTCTCCAGCCATTCCTTGCCGCGTTCGATCTCGTAAAGCGCCAGAGCGCTTCTGAGGAGAGGCCCGGAGGACTCCTTGTCGATGCAGTAGGTATCCAGAGCGCC
>CACYBP010000034.1 GCA_902772625.1 Oscillospiraceae bacterium | reverse complement strand
TGCGGTTTTCCTTCCGCCAGATCCTTACCAAGGCCATGGAGGTCAGCTCCTCCGGCATCGTGCTGCGCGCCGACCGCCATCTCACCGCGCGCATGATCGCCGAGATCATGGAGCTTCTGCTTGAACAGAAGCTTTTAAACGTCCGGGGGTTCGCCGTTGAGGACGCGGTGGATTTCCTTCTCACCGCCGTCAATTACGACAAGCTGGGGATCCCCGCGGGAACGCCGGACGCTCCCGGTTCCTGAATCCTTTTCTTCGTTCTTCGCCGCCCGATCTTTCCGATCGGGCGGTTTTTTCCTTTTTTTGATTTCTTTCGACCGGATATCTTGACAGAAGCGCGGATTTGGAGTATTATACTTGTATTGTATTAAATTGGAGTATGCCGTGCATAAGCGGCGGCGGGAGGTCGTACAGTTTGATTATCTGGGTGGCTCTGGAAACCGAAAACCAGATGCCCGAGACGAAACGGGACGTGATGAAGATCGCGTCGTCTCTCGGCCGGGCCGATCTTCCCTGCCTTGCCCTTCCCCTGCATCTTTCCCTGAAGATCTCCTTTCCGGTACCGGAGGAAAAGGCGGACGCCGTCCGGCGCGCGGTCCGGGAGATTTTCGCGGGCGTCGCTCCCTTCCCGATCCGGCTCCGCGGCGCGGAGCGCCGGGACGGACTGATATGGCTTCCGGCCGAGCCCGAATTTGCTCTCCGGACGCTTCACGAGGAGCTGGACGAAAGAATGCGCGAGGAATTCGACGTTCCGCAGGCCGTCTTCGACCGGGATTTCCGTTTCCACGTCACCCTGTTTCAGGATCTGGAAGACACGGAGGCGGCAAAAGCTCTCGGCGCGGTCGAGGCGTGCGTACTCCCTTCCCGGATCTGGGCGAAAAACGTCCTGATCGGCTCTTCTCCCGGCGGTCTTCCCGGCACTTTCGGTGTCGACGAGATCTTTCCGCTTTCCGATCCCGGCGCGGATCGATAATCTCTACGTGAAAAGGTGACGTTCTGTCTGATGAAAACCCCACTTACCGGAATCAGGAGCCCCCGTCCGGCGGGACCTGCGTCCCGCAGGGCTCTTTTGTGGCTTCTGTTTCTTCTTCTGGGCGTCGGCATGGGGATCTTTGCCAAGTGGCTGGACACGCTGGTCTTCGACGATTCGGTCCCGTGGCAGCGGTTCCTCGGCAAGATCGATCCCGGCGGCCTGTTTTCGGGCATCGCGGTGTGGTTCCTGCTGGCGCTGGCCATCGCAGTCTTCAGCCCCGCCCCTCTCGAGGCCGGTATCCGCGTGTTTCTCTTTTACGCGGGCATGTGCGCAAGCTACCATCTCTATTCGATCTTCGTGGTGCAGTTCACCCCCACCGCGGGATATATGCTGACCTGGTACGGGCTTACGCTTGTGTCGCCGATCCTGGCCTACTTCATCTGGTACGCCCGGGGCGAGGGCGTCTTCCCTCTGGTGCTCAATATCCTGATCCTTTCCAACATGGTGGGCGCGTGCTTCTATTTCGGCCTCTGGGATTTTGCCTGGCACGGCCGGTTCTTTGACGGGATCCCCAATCTCATCCTTTTCCTCGCCTCCGTGGCCGTCCTCTATAAGTCCCCCAAAAGGACCCTCGTCACGGTTCCCGCCGCCTTCGTCACGGCGCTTTTCTTCTCGCCCCTGATGCCCCTTCTGGAGGAGCTCCGGTAAGCGCTCTTTCCCGCGGGTCTTTTCCTATATATAATATAGAGCCTTCTCCCTTTGGAGGCCGCGCCGTTTTTCGTTCCGCTTCTTCCTATATTATATAGTGTCTTTTGCCCCAAGCGGACAGCGTCTTCCTTTTCCCGTTATCCTTCCTGCCCTCCGGCCGCCCGGCCGGAGGGTTTTCTTTTTGCGCTTCCGCGATCAGGGCGGCGGGCTCCGGAAAGAGGCGTGATCCGGGAAAGCCTTCCTGTGTTTGTGGAAGAGCGGGCCGCCGGGGCGGCGGCCCCTACGGTGGGGAACGGGCGGTGTCAAAAAGGGCAGGGGAGTCTTTCGGACGTATGCGTTCCCGGAGAGAAGCACAGCCCCGGAAGCCTTCCCCTTGAGGGGAAGGTGGTTTCGCCATCGGCGAAACCGGATGAGGTGTTCTTCCCCGCGCCGCAGAGGTCCCGGAAAGAGGCTTTTCTAGATGTATTCCCCTCATCCGTCAAAAGCTTCGTTTCACTCGCTTTTGTCACCTGTCTCGCCTGTGGGGGCGGCGGCCCCTACGGTGGGGGAAGGCTTTGGAGCGCGCGGCGGACGGATTTCTCCGCCGCCGCGCTTCTCTCCTCTATGATTAAGTTAAATCTTATGTTTTGCACGCCATCTATTATTATATTTTTCCGCCGCCGTCGTCGAGCGTTTTCCGTCTTTCTCGCGGTTCTTTTTGCATGAGAAGGAGGCGGTCCGGCTGCTCCGTCATGCTTGGACGGTTACGCCACAGCGCCTCTTTTTGTGCTATTTCTTTCTATTTATATCTTGATCTTTATGTTTTTGCTCCCGGATACCGATCCCGCGGTCCGGAAGGGAAGGCGGGAGTCCGTTTCCCGGTCTTCCCGTTTTGTCAATGACAATCTTGGACATTTTCGCTTTTTCACCCCTATACGGTGCAAATTTCCTCTTGCATACGGGATAAAAAAATGTTATGATACCCGTGTATCGATGATGAATAAATATGCCCGGCGCCGGCCGGGTACGATTCCCCGGGGAAGGAGGCGCCGCGGATGACCGAAAAACAACTGCATAAACTGCATCGGCAGGATCTTCTGCAGCTCCTTCTCGCACAAAGCCGGGAGGTGGCCTCCGAACAGGCGGAGATCAACTCCCTGCGGGACCGGGTCGCAGAGCTTGAGGCCGGGAACAAACGCCTGACCGGCAAGCTGGACGAAAGGGACGCGACCGTTGAACGCCTGAGGAGCAGTCTGGAACAGAAGGACGCTCTTCTGGAAAAGCTTGTAAGGCTTCTTGATCAGAAGGACGCGGACGTCCGGGCTCTGCGCGAAGGGGGGCTTGTGGAGCTTCCCGAAGACGGGGACGAAGCCGGGTACGTGGCCGTAAGGTTCGAGGAGCTTATCTCGGTGGCGCGCCGGGCCGCGGCGGATTACCTCCGCCGGAAGGCGCGCGCCGCGACCGAAGCAGCCGAGGCCGTCTCCGCTCTCCCCGCCGGGGAGAGGCCGGAGCCCTGGGAAGCCGCCGCGGAACACCCGCCGGGGGACGTCGATCCTGTCCCCGGCGTTCCGGAACCTCTTCCGGATTTCCCGGAGCCCGTGCCGGAGGAGGCCTCCCTGCCGGAAAAGAAACCTGAAACGGCGGAGCTCACCGCCGGAGAGGATGAAACATGAGCGAAAAACCGGTTGAAGTGCCTTCCATCGAAATTCTGGAAGCCGAATTGAAAAAGGAGCGTCACAGATCGACCTACGGACGGGTGCTGAAAAGCACGGTCTTCTCGCTTCTGGTGGTGGCGGCGGTGGCCGTGCTGATCGTGGTACTGGTCCTGCCGGTCCTGCAGATCAGCGGCACCTCGATGGAACCCACGCTGAACGACGAAGAGATCGTCGTGGCGGTTTCCGGCGTCAAGTACCGCACCGGCGACGTGATCGCCTTCTACTTCAACAATAACATACTGATCAAAAGAGTGATCGCCGCGGACGGCGACTGGGTGGATATCGACGAGGACGGGAACGTCTCGGTCAACGGCGTCGTGCTTGACGAGCCCTACGTCACCGAAAAGGCGAAAGGCGACCTGAACATCACGCTTCCCTATCAGGTCCCGGCGGGCAAATGCTTCGTCATGGGCGACCACCGGGCCACCAGCATCGACAGCCGCAACAAGGCCGTGGGATGCATCGGCGACGACATGGTCGTCGGCAAGCTTATCTTCCGCGTCTGGCCGTTTCGCCAGATCGGCATCATCCGATAAAATCCGATCAATTAAGTCTCACACCATCCGTTCCGCGCCGGGAAACGCCCGGCTGCACATGATCCTTTGATAAGGGGGCAACGAAATGGCAAACAACCTGTCCAAACAGGCTTCAAGCATTCTGACCGCCAAGGCGAAGCATCGCCGCTGGCTGTACGTCGTTTTGAGCCTGGCCGTCGTCGTGGCGCTGGGAACCGTCGCGGTCCTGACCCTGCCCGGCGTCGCCATGACCCACCGGAACGAGATCCTCGCGTGTCCCCTGGCGGACAGCGAAGAGAAGGTGGCGCATACCCATTCCGCCGACTGCTA
The DNA here is from genome assembly GCA_902772625.1 of Oscillospiraceae bacterium. Classification (GTDB taxonomy): domain Bacteria; phylum Bacillota; class Clostridia; order Oscillospirales; family QAMX01; genus RUG11797. Next base: position 396 of record CACYBP010000034.1, on the reverse strand, counting down.
CGACGCCGACGGCAATCTCGTGTGCCCGCTTCCCGAGCTGGAATACCACGTGCACGACGAGTCCTGCTTCCGTGAGGAGCGGCTTCTCACCTGCGGTCTGGAGGAATCCGAGGGCCACGCGCACACCGAGGCCTGCTACGCTCGGGTGAAGGGCGACCTGATCTGCGAAAACACGGATCCGGAGCATGAGCATACCGACGAGTGCTACGCCTGGACCGAGGAGCTTGTCTGCGGCCTTGAAGAGACCGCGGGACACGCGCACACTGACGACTGCTACGAAACGGTCAAGGTCCGCGTCTGCGACAAAGAAGAGGTTTCCCTCTCCCACGTGCACGACGAATCCTGCTTCAAGACCGTGGAGCTCTCCGCCGAAGAGGTCGAGGCTCTGAACGAGTC
>CACYBP010000033.1 GCA_902772625.1 Oscillospiraceae bacterium | reverse complement strand
TGTAGCTTTCGGTCTGGGGCTGGCTCATCCGGTCGCGGGTAGAAGAGATATTGACGATGGCGCCGCCCGGCGAAAAGAGCGGCAAAAAAAGCTTCGAAAGATAGAATGGCGCCGTAACTCCCACCGCCAGAGCGTAGGAAAACTCCTCATAGGTGCAGGCATCGATCCCCTTCATCAGAGGGAGCGCGTTGTTCACGAGATAATCCACCCGTCCGTATTTTTCACGGACAAAATCCCGGAAGGCCTCCAGATCCTCCTTCCGGCCTACGTCGCCCGCGAAGTGATCGCCGGGCTTCTTATCTATAACGATGACCTCGGCCCCCGCCTTCCGGAATTCCCCGGCGATGCATTTCCCAATGCCGCTTGCCCCGCCGGTGATAAGAGCGACCTTTCCCGTAAATTCGCCCATGCTCAGTTTTCCCCCTCCAGGGCGGCCGCGAAAGCCAGATCCAGCTTTTCCCGGAGGGTGTCGTAAGTGTCCCGGGGGCTTGCCTCAAAGAGCTTTTTCTCCCCCAAAAAGGCTGTGGGCACGTAATAATAATCGTATTTTTCGGCCTCTGCCGCCTCCCGGCTTTCCTCCACCCACCGGACGGCGACGCCCTGATACGCGGGCTTTTCCTCCAGAAGCGAAGAAAGCGCCCTTTTCGCGTTTTTGCAGTACGGGCAGTTCTCGAGATAAAAGATCGTGACGGTTTTCACGGGCTTTTCCTTTCCGCGCTTCCGGGAAGCGCTTTCCTTCCGGCCGTCAGGCAGAGGCCGGATTGATTACCGGTTCTCTTCCAGCCGGTCGCTGAGGCTCTTCACCGCCTTTTTCAGAAGGCGGTTTTCCTCTTTTTCCAGCATCGGATCCTCTTTTAAGAGCTTTGCCGCCGCCTCCTGGGCGATCTTCAGGGTCTTCACGTCCTCCGAGAAGGAGGCGATGCGCATTTCGGGCAGGCCGTGCTGCCGCTTGCCGAAGAAGTCGCCCGGGCCGCGCAGAGCCAGATCCTCCTCCGCCACGCGGAAGCCGTCGTTGGTGGCGGTCATGACCCGCAGGCGGGTCCTCGCCTCGCCCCCGGCCTCGGAGAGCAGGAAGCAGTAGGATTTTTCTTTTCCGCGTCCCACCCGGCCGCGCAGCTGATGAAGCTGGGAGAGGCCGAAGCGCTCCGCGTTTTCCACCACCATCAGAGTGGCGTTGGGGACGTCGATCCCCACCTCGATCACGGTGGTGGACACCAGAATATCAAGATTCCGGGCGGCAAAGGCCTCCATCACCCCGTTTTTCTCCTTCGCCTTCATCCGGCCGTGGAGAAGCCCGACGCGCAGGTCCGGGAAGACCTCGTTCTGTAACTCCGCGGTGTATTCCTCGGCTGATGCAAGCTCCAAAGCCTCGTTTTCCTCCACCAGCGGGCAGACCACGTAGACCTGTCTCCCCTCTTTGACGGTCTTCCGGATAAAGCCGTAAAGCCGTTCCCGGTGCTCCTCCCCGATCAGGTAGGTCTTCACCGGCTCCCGCCCCGGGGGAAGCTCGTCGATGATCGAGACCTCCAGATCGCCGTACATCACCAGCGCCAGGGTCCGCGGGATCGGGGTCGCCGACATCACCAGCGTGTGTACCTCGCTCTGCTTCCGGGCAAGGCGGGTGCGCTGTTCCACGCCGAAGCGGTGCTGCTCGTCGCAGATCACCAGCCGGAGCTCGGGGATCTGAACGCTTTCCTCCAGAAGCGCGTGGGTGCCAGATACGAAGGCGATCTCCCCCGCGGCGAGCCCCCGCAGGATCTCTTTGCGCTCGGCCGCCTTCGTGGAGGAGGTCAGAAGCGCCGTGCGGATCCCAAAGGGAGCGAAGAAGCGGCGGAAGGTCTCGTCGTGCTGGGCCGCGAGGATCTCGGTGGGCGCCATCACCGCGGCCTGTCCGCCGTTGCGGATCACCGTGAAGGCGGCCGCGGCGGCCACGGCGGTCTTGCCGGAGCCCACGTCGCCCTGCACCAGCCGGTTCATCACCCGCCCCGAGGCAAGATCCCCGAGGATCTCGCTCACCGCCCGCTGCTGCGCGCCGGTGAGGCGGAAGGGAAGGCTTCTTTCAAATTCCTCCCGGAAGGAGACGTCCAGCGCCTTTGCGTCCTCCTCCCTCCGCAGGTTTTTGCGCATGCCCAGCGCCGCGGCCAGCGTGAAGAACTCCCCGAAGATCAGCCGTTTGCGCGCGACCCCCAGAGCCTCCTCCGAGTCGGGATAATGGATGTTCTGAAGTGAGAATTTCGCCGTGGCCAGCTGGTGCTCCAGGCGTACCGGCGCCGGGAGCGAGTCGGTCACCGCATCCAGTGTGTCCTTCAGCACCGCCCGGACGGCCTTTCTCAGGTCGTTCTGGCGGACCCCCTCGGTAAGGGAGTAGACCGGAAGGATCTCCCCTTCGAATTCCCCGTCCTTTTTCCGCACCTCGGGGTTGGTCATGTCCTTGGCGAATTTCGCGCCGGACACCTTGCCGAAAACGTAATAGGTCTCGCCCTGCGAGAGGACGTTTTTCATGTATTCCTGATTGAAGAAGTTCAGCATGACGCTGCCGGAATCGTCGGCGGCCTCGGCCTGCACCAGGACCTTGCCGGAACGGAGGCGCACCTTGCGCACCGGGGAGGTGACCGTCACCTCCGCCACCTGGGAGATCTCCTCCGAAAGCTCGGCCACCGGGACGATCTTCGTCCGGTCCTCATACCCCCGGGGGTAGTGATTCAGAAGGTCGCGGCAGGTCGTGATCCCGAGCTTCGAGAGCGCCTTCGCGCTCTTTTCCCCGATGCCCCGGATCATTCTGACGTCGCTTCCCAGCTCCAGCGCCATTCTTTCCGCCTCCCTTCCTTTCTTTTATCATACCTTATTTCGCTTCAAATTTCAATTCCCCACTTGACATTCCCGGGGCAAATGCGTATGATAAGCCTTGACAAAAGCGCGTTTCCCTTCGATCGCGCGCCGCTTTTGATCTATCCGAGACCTGTGCTTACGGAGGCAAATATGCGTCTGAAAGAGCGGATCAAGACCCTTTTCGCCCGTTCCGAGGGCATTCGCGTCACCTTTATAGAAAACGAGGACGGACTCGCCTCCTCCCGGCGGAATCTTCTGGCCGGGAACCTTCTCGGGGGGATGTTCTCCTCCCTGATCTCCGGCGTTTTTCTCACCAGCCTCATCCTTTCCATGATGCAGGACGCGCCCGTCGTGAAGCAGAACAGCTTCCTCGGCAGCGTCACCATGATCAGCCTGGCCACCGGCCTTGCGCAGATCGTGTCCCCCCTGATCATGGAGCGGTTCCCGAAAAGAAAAAAGCTGCTTCTGATCCTCAGGTCCTTCTATCACCTGCTCAATATCGTTTTGCTGGGCGTGATCCCGATCCTGCCCCTGCCTCTGGACGTCCGGCTGTGGTTCTTCCTGGGCGTTCATCTGATCGCCTCGCTGATCGTGCAGGTGTCCAGCGCGGCCTTCTCGGTCTGGCACGTCTCTGATCTGCCGGACAGGACGCGCGCCTCCTATTTCTCCATCGTCAACATGCTTTCGCCGATGATCACCTCGCTTCTGGCCACCGGCGCGAGCTTTTTCCTGGATCACATGAAGGACGGAGGGCAGGGATATCTCGGCCTTCTGATCCTGCGCGGCGCGGCCCTGGTCTTCGCCGGGCTTGAGATCTTTGCCTTCACCCGGATCAAGGAGCCGGAGTACGCTCCCTCTCCCAAGCGGAGCCTGATCGGGATGCTGACCCTGCCCTTCCGCACGCCGAAGTATCTTCTGATCGTTTCCCTGACCCTGATCTACAGCTTCGGTGCCAACTTCCCCGGTCAGTATTTCACCGCTTATCTTCTGGAGGACGTGGGGCTTTCCTACGCTCTGATCTCCGGAATCACACTGGCGAGCATTCCCATTTATTTCGTCGCCTACCCGCTCTGGACCCGCGTCATCGGGCGCACGTCGTGGCTGCGCACCCTGGCTCTGGCCACGACCCTCTATCTCACGCCCTATCTCTTCAACGCCTTCACCACCTCCGACCGGTGGTATTTCTACCCCATCTCGGCGATCTCGGCCTATATCTTCGCCCCGGGGATCACGCTGGTCTTTGCCAATCTCCCCTATATGAACCTTCCCGAGGCCAATCAGACCAGCTACATCGCCTTTTATTCCACCGTCGGCAACGTTTCCGGCTTTCTGAGCTCGCTGGCGGCGAAATCCTTCGTCACCGCCACCACCGGGACCGATATCGCCTTTCTCGGAAGCCTCTTCCAGAACCGGCAGTTTTTGAATTTTATCCCCTGTGTTACCCTGCTTCTCACCGCCCTGATCGCTCTTCTGATCGACCGGACCCAAAAGGAGAAAAAAGCGAAGAGAAGCCCGGATCCGAAAGGAGTCTGATCTTTTGGCACGCCGCAAAAGCGAGAAGAAAAAAGGCGTCGTCGGCAATATCCTTCACCGGTATTTTATCGACGCCATGAGCGCCATGGCCCTCGGCCTGTTCTCTTCCCTGATCATCGCGACCATCCTGAACCTTCTGGGGAAGATCCCCTACTGCGGGGTGCTTTCCACCCTGGCCTCCACCATCACCGCCAAGGATTCGGTGGTGACCGGCGCGGCCATCGGCGCGGCGGTGGCCTGGGGACTGAAGCACAAGCCCCTGGTGATCTTCTCGGCCGTTTCCGTCGGCGCCATCGCCTACGCCGCCGGCGGAGGCCCCATCGGCGCTTACGCCGCCGCGGTGGTGGGCGCCGAGATCGGCGGACTCGTCAGCGGGCGCACCCGGCTTGATATTATCCTTTCTCCCCTTCTGACCATCGTGCCGGGCGGGCTGGTGGGTCTTTTCGTCGGCCCCTATCTCAACCGGTTCATGACCGCCTTCGGCGAGCTGATCAACACCACCACCGAGTGGGCGCCGCTGCCCATGGGCATCGCGGTGGCCGTGCTGGTGGGGATGGCGCTGACCGCGCCGATCTCCTCGGCGGCGCTGTGCGTTTCCATCGGGATATCAGGGCTCGCGGCGGGAGCCGCGGCGGTGGGCTGCTCGGCGCAGATGATCGGTTTTGCCGTGGCGAGCTTCCGGGATAACGGCGTCGGCGGGCTTCTTTCCCAGGGCGTCGGGACCTCCATGCTGCAATTCGGGAACATCCTGCGCCGTCCGCAGATCTGGATCGCGCCGACTCTGGCCGGGGCGATCCTCGGGCCGGTGTCCACCTGCCTTCTGAAGATGACCAACACCTCCGTCGGCGCCGGGATGGGCACCAGCGGTCTGGTGGGTCAGTTCGGCGCGTGGGAGGCCATGACCGGGAACGGCGTCTCCTTCTGGCTGGTGCTTCTCGAGATCCTTCTCATGCATTTCGTTCTGCCCGCCATCCTGACCCTGGGGATCGATTTCGTCCTCCGGAAAGCCGGGTGGATCAAGCCCGGGGATATGACCATCCAGCGTTCCTGACCCGGGAGCCTCTCTCCCGCTTTCAAAACGTCCGAACCCGGCCGCCGGAGCCAAAGCGCTCCGGCGGTTTTTTTCGGGGCGCTTTTCTCTTTCCGCTTTCACTTTTCGCGTCTTTCCCGTCCTTTCGCTTCCCGCCGCTTCTTTTCCGCGTTCTTTTCGCGTTCTTTTTCATTCTCTCCCCGCGCTCTCTCCGCGCTTTTCCCGGCGGCGCTTTTCCTGTCTCTCTCCTTTCTCCGCTTCTCCTCTTCTTTCTCTTCTTTTCCCCCTTGTCCTGATTTCTCCGTAATTTGTCCTTGACTTCATCACGATAAAGTGTTAATATAATAGAGCATTAAAGATACCAAGGGGGTGACCCGCTTTGAAGACCTATCAGAAGGACGCGGCGGCAAGGCTTTTTCACGCCGTCTCGCTTCTTGAAAGCGAGGAGGAATGCGCCGCCTTCTTTGAGGATATCTGCACCATCAACGAGATCATCGACATGGCCCAGCGGCTGGACACCGCGCTGCTTCTGGATCAGGGGATGAACTATCACGACGTTTCGGATAAGGTCGGCGTTTCCGCCGCCACCATCAGCCGCGTCAGCCGATGCCTTCATTATGGTGCGGGCGGATACCGGGCGGTGCTTGACCGCATGAAAAAGGAGGAGGACCCGTGCTGATCGACGAAGCCACCGTCACACGCGCCGAAAAGACGGCGTTCGCCCTGCGCGCGCTCTACCGGGAGCACGGCTATATCCCCTACCGCATGGGCAAATTCGAGGAATACGATCTTTACAGCCGCCACAAGGACTTTCTCGTGTCCGACAGCGTCATCACCTTCACCGACACCAACGGCCGTCTTCTCGCCCTGAAGCCCGACGTCACCCTCTCCATCGCCAAGAATTACCGGGGCGGCGAAGATAAGGCCGAAAAGGTGTACTACGACGAGAACGTGTACCGCGCCGTGCGGAGCGCCGGCTCCTTCCGGGAGATCCGGCAGGCCGGGGTGGAATCCATCGGCTCCAGGGACGCCGCGGCGGCGGGAGAGGTGCTTCTTCTGGCCGCACGGAGTCTGGAATTGATCTCGGAGGACTTCGTTCTGGATCTTTCCCATCTCGGGATCCTGACCGCGGCGCTGGAAAAGGTCACTTCCTCCCTCTCTCTGCAGGAAGCGCTTTTGAAGGCGGCGGGAGAAAAGAATCTCCACGGGGTCCGCTCGCTTCTTGCCGAAAGCGGCGTCCCGGAGGAAAAGGCCGCGGCGCTTCTCCGGCTGATCCCGCTTTGCGGCACGCCGGGCAAGGTGCTTCCCGCGCTTTCGGAGATCGCCTTTGAAATCGGCGCGGAAAAAGAGTTTTCTTTCCTTCAGCGCGCGCTTTCGGTCTTTTCCGGGGATCCTGCGGGAAGGATCCGGGTGGACCTTTCGGTCACCGGCGACAGGAATTATTATAACGGCCTGATCTTCAAGGGCTTTCTCGAGGGACTTCCCGCGGCGGTGCTTTCGGGAGGCCAGTATGACAACCTGATGCGCCGGCTCGGAAAAAAGGCCAGCGCCGTGGGGTTCGCGGTGTATCTTGAGAGTCTGGAGGCGCTCGATCCGGCGCCGCCCGCCCTCGACGGCGACGTGCTGCTTTTATACGGTGAGCGGGACGACCCCGGAGAGGTGACGCGCGCGGCGGACGCCCTGCGGGCCGAAGGCAGATCGGTCAGAACGGCCCTGACCGTTCCCGCGGGACTGCGGTTCGGGAAGGTCGGTATTTGGGAGAAAGGCGGGATCAAATGGCAAAACGGGACCGGTTTCTGAACGTCGCGCTGCCCAAGGGAAGGCTCGGCGAAAAAGTATACGCCATGTTCGCCTCGGCCGGATTCCCCTGTCCCGCGCTTCTTGAAAACAGCCGCAAGCTGATCTTTGAAAACCCCGGGGCCGGGATCCGGTATTTTTGGGTCAAGCCCTCCGACGTGGCGATCTACGTAGAAAGAGGCGCCGCCGACGTGGGGGTCGCCGGGAAGGACATTCTTCTGGAATACGAGCCCGAGATCTACGAGCTTTTGGATCTGGACGTGGGGCACTGCCGCATGGCGGTGGCCGCGCCCAAGGGCTTCCGGGACGACACCCGCCGTCCGCTTCGGGTGGCGACCAAGTTCCGGCATATCACCGAGCGGTATTACGCCTCCCTCGGCCGTGAGATCGATATCATCCACCTGAACGGTTCCATCGAGATCGCCCCGATCCTGGGGCTTTCGGACGTCATCGTGGACATCGTGGAGACCGGCACCACCCTTCGGGAAAACGACCTGGAGGTGGTGGAGACCATCGTTCCCATCAGCGCCCGTCTGATTGCGAACCGCTCCAGCTTCAAATTCAAGACCGAAGAAATGGAAAAACTGCAGAAAGGACTCGCCGCCGCGCTGCGGCAGCTCTGAGAACCCGAAAGGAACGAAACCCCTATGATCCGTATCGTAAAGCTCGGCGACATGCCGAAGGAAGAAATCTTAAAACGCGAGCTTCCCACCCTGAAGGTCGCGGACAAGGTGTCGGAGATCCTCCGGAACGTAAAGGAAAAGGGCGACGAAGCGCTCCTCTATTACACTGAAAAATACGACGGGGTCCGGCTTTCCTCGCTTCAGGCGGCGAAAGAAGAGATCGACGCGGCCGTCGCGGAGGTGGGTCCTGAGTTCATGCGCATCCTCCGCCGCGCCGCCGAAAACATCCGCCTGTTCCACGAAAAGCAGAAGCGCGACGGCTTCTTCTTCACCCGGGAAAACGGCGTCGTGCTCGGCCAGCGGGTGGTGCCGGTGGACCGGGCGGGGGTGTACGTGCCCGGCGGCACGGCCCCTCTCTGCTCCACCGTTCTGATGGACGTGATCCCCGCGAAGCTTGCGGGATGTCCCGACGTGATCCTCTGCACCCCGCCGGGCAAAGACGGGAAGATCGCCCCCGCGGTCCTGGCCGCCGCCTCGGTGGCGGGCGTCGACAGGGTCTTCCGGATCGGCGGCGCGCAGGCCGTCGCCGCCATGGCCTACGGCACCGGGTCGGTGCCCAAGGTCGATAAGATCGTCGGCCCCGGCAACGCCTACGTGGCCGAGGCGAAAAGACAGGTCTACGGCGCGGTCTCGGTCGACATGATCGCGGGACCCAGCGAGATCCTGATCGTCTCGGACGGCAAAAGCGATCCCCGGGTGCTGGCGGCCGACATGCTTTCCCAGGCCGAGCACGATAAGAACGCCTCGGCGGTCCTGATCACCGATTCTGCCCTCCTCGCCGAAGAGGTCGCGGTGGAGATCGAAAAGCAGCTTTCCTCCCTCGAACGGGAGGAGATCGCCCGGGCCTCCATCGAAGAAAACGGCAAGATCATCGTGACCGGCGATCTTTTTGACGCCGTGGAGCTTTCCAACGACCTCGCCCCCGAGCACCTGGAGCTGGCGGTGGAGGATCCCTTCGCCCTTCTCGGCCGGGTACGGCACGCGGGCTCGGTGTTCCTCGGCCGGAACACTCCGGAAGCTCTGGGCGATTATCTCGCCGGACCCAATCACACCCTTCCCACCGGCGGCACCGCCCGCTTCTCCAGCCCCCTTTCGGTGGACGATTTCGTCAAAAAGATCCAGGTCACTTACTTCACCCCCGAGGCCCTTTCCGGGGTGCGGGAGGACGTGGCGGCCTTCGCGAGGGCGGAGGGCCTTACCGGTCACGCCAGAAGCGCCCTGATCCGGGATGAGATCAAAAACGCGGAGGAGGAAAAATGAGCCGGTTTTTCAGCGATAAATACCAGTCTCTGGTCCCCTACGTACCGGGTGAACAGCCCCGGGACAGGAAATATATCAAGCTCAACGCCAACGAATCGCCCTTCCCGCCCTCCCCGCTCGCCCAGAGCGAAGCCATGAAGGCGCTTTCCGGGCTGCAGCTCTATTCCGACGCCCGGAACACCGCCCTGCACCGGGAGCTTGCCTCTTTTTACGGTCTGTCCGAGGATCAGGTGCTGGCCACCAACGGTTCGGACGAGATCCTGGATCTGTGCATGATGGCCTTCTGCGACGAAAAGCATCCCGCTCTGTTCCCGGATATCACCTACGGGTTTTATAAGGTCGCGGCGGAGGTTTACGGCGTTCCCTACGAGGAGATCCCCCTGGATGAGGATTTCCGGATCAGGCCCGGGGACTACTTCTCCTCGGGAAAGACGGTGTTCCTTGCCAACCCCAACGCCCCGTCGGGCATCATTCTCCCCCTTTCCGACGTGGAAACCGTCGTCGCACGCAATCCGGACACCGTGGTGGTGGTGGACGAGGCTTACGTGGATTTCGGCGGTGAAAGCGCCCTTTCCCTGATCCCGCGGTATGACAATCTTCTTGTGACCCGCACCTTTTCCAAATCCCGCTCCATGGCGGGGGCCAGACTCGGCTTCGGCGCGGGGAACGCCGGGCTGATCCGGGATCTTTCGGCCGTGAAATTCTCCTCCAACCCCTATAACGTCAATCTCATGACCGCGGCGGCCGGGATCGGTGCCCTGCGGGACGAGGCCTATACGCAGAAGAACCTCAAAACCATCGTTGAAAATCGCGCCTGGCTCAGCCGGGAGCTATCAAAGCTCGGCTTCAGCCTCACCGATTCGAAGACCAATTTCGTCTTTGCCCGCCACCCGGCGATCGGGGGCGGAGCGCTCACCCTCGCCCTGCGGGAAAGGGGGATCCTGATCCGTCACTTCTCCTCCCCCCGCATCGAGGATTACGTCCGCATCACCGTGGGGACCCGGGAGGAGCTCTCGGCTCTTCTCGCCGCGATCAAGGACATTCTGGAGGGATCGAAATGAGAAACGCCCGCATCACACGCAAGACCGCCGAGACCGATATCGTCCTTTCGCTGACGCTTGACGGCGCCGGTAAAAGTGAGATCTCCTCGGGCGTCGGATTTCTGGATCACATGCTGACCCTGTTTTCAAAGCACGGGCGGTTTGATCTGACTCTCACCTGCGCCGGCGACACCGCGGTGGACGATCACCACTCGGTGGAGGATATCGGTATCGCCCTGGGAACGGCCTTTCGCGAGGCGCTGGGCGCGAGGCGCGGCGTCGTTCGCTACGGCAGCGCGCTTCTTCCCATGGACGAGGCCCTGATCCAGAGCGCCGTCGATCTTTCGGGAAGGGGCTTTCTGGCCTTTGATCTCCCGATCCCCACCGAAAAGGTCGGGACCTTCGACACCGAGCTGGTGGAGGAATTCTTCCGCGCTTTCGCCGTGAACGCGGGGATCACCCTGCATATCCGGAAGCTTGCGGGCTCCAATTCGCACCATATCATCGAAGGCGCCTTCAAATCGGTCGCCCGCAGCCTGCGCGCGGCGGTCGCCATCGATCCGGAAACCGCCTCGGAGATCCCCTCCACCAAAGGAGTTTTATCATGATCACCATCATCGATTACGGCGTCGGCAATCTGTTTTCACTTCAAAGCTCTGTTTCCGCGGTGGGTGAAAAGGCCGAGGTGGTCTCGGATCCCGCGTCGCTCTCCGCGGCCGAAAAGCTGATCCTGCCCGGCGTAGGCGCTTTCGGCGACGCCATGGAAAAGCTTTCCTCCTCCGGCATGGCGGAAGCCCTTCTGGAAGAGGCGAAAAAGGGAAAGCCGGTGCTCGGGATCTGCCTGGGGATGCAGCTGCTTTTTGAAAAGAGCCTTGAATTCGGCGAGCATCCCGGCCTCGGCCTTCTGAAGGGCGAGGTGCGCCCCATCCGGGAGGTCATCGACCCGGCCCTCAAGATCCCGCACATCGGATGGAACGGGCTTCATTTCGTCAGAAGAGATCCCCTCTTCCGGGACGTACGGGAAGGGGACGCGGTCTATTTCGTCCATTCCTTCCACGCGGTGGGATGCGAAGACTCTCTTCTGGCCACCACCGAGTATTCTGCCCCTCTCACCGCCGCGGCGTCGAAGGACAATATCTATGGATGCCAGTTCCACCCTGAGAAGAGCGGCAGGATCGGCCTTTCGATCCTGAAGCGCTTTTGCGAAAGCGGGGTGGGGAGATGATCCTTTTTCCGGCAGTGGATCTTTTCGGAGGCAAAGCCGTCCGGCTTTATAAAGGCGATTACGGTCAGATGACGGTCTACGAGGACGATCCTCTCCGCGCCGCCCTGCGTTTTCGCGAAGCGGGAGCAGAGTGGATGCACCTGGTGGATCTTGAGGGAGCCAAAACCGGCGGGACGCCGCATTTTGACGCCGTGCTCCGTCTGAAAAGGGAGAGCGGACTTCACTGCGAGATCGGCGGCGGGATCCGGAGCATGGAGACCGTGGAGCGGTATCTTTCCGCGGGGCTTGACCGGGTAATTCTGGGCACCGCCGCCCTGGAGGACGAGGCCTTCCTGAAAGAAGCCCTTGCACGGTACGGCGAAAGGATCGCCGTGGGGGTGGATATTCTGGACGGAAAGGTCGCGGTGCGCGGATGGCGGGAAAACAGCGGCGTCGACGCCTTTTC
>CACYBP010000032.1 GCA_902772625.1 Oscillospiraceae bacterium | reverse complement strand
CCCGCGGAAAAGCTGCGGATGTCCCAGAAGGGCGTTGGCCTCGGGGATCCTGCCCCCGGTCAGAAGCGACCGGATCCGGGAAGAGGAGATCGCGCCTTCCTTGTCGCCGGAAAGCGGCAGGACGTCGGCCGAAAGCCCCTCGTTTGCCGCAAGAGCCGCGAGAAAAGCGGCGTCGCGCCGGTCGGCGCCGAAGGTGAAGTTTTCTCCGATCACGAAATGCCGAGCCCCGTATTTCAGGAGAAGATACTCCCGGAAAAACCGCTCGGCCGTAAGGGCGCGGAGCGCGGGATCCAGCGTCAGCGTGAAGACCTCCGCGGAGGGGGAGACCCGCCGGATCAGAAGCTCGCGATCCCCGGGAAGGTTCAGCTCGGCCGCCTTTTTCAGGGCAAATAGCCCGTCGAAGGTCAGAACGGCGGGGGAAAGACCCTTTTCCCGGGCCTTCTTTTCAGCGTAAGCGAGCAGGGCTGCGTGTCCCCGGTGGACGCCGTCGAAGAAACCGATGGTCAGAAGCGTACTCACGGAGCGATCCTCCTTTCGGTCTCGTAAAAGCCCTTCACCAGGGTAAATTCGCCCTCCCGGATCTCGCAGAGGCCGATGAATTCGCCGCTTTCCCCGAAGGCGGCCACCCGTCCGGGGGCGAGGGAGGAGGGGAACCGGCGGCCGACGCGCATATCCTCCTCCTCCTTCGGAGAGAGAACGACGCGCGGGAAGTCCTTGAAAAGGGTCTCCACCGGCCTGATGCAGGATGAGAGAAGCCCTTCTTCTTTTTTCTTTTCAAGCTCCTCCAGCGTGAAGCACTCTGAAAGACGGAAGGGGCCGCTTTCGGTCCGGCAGAGCGAGGTCATCACGGCGCCGGGGCCGAGAGCGGCGCCGAGGTCGTGGCAGAGCGTGCGGATATAAGTCCCTTTCGACACAGAAAAGTCGATCACGGCCTCCTGTTTTACGGGGGAAAAGGAGACGAGGGACGAAGAAAACACCGTGATCCGGCGCGGCTCGCGCTCGGTCTCTACACCGGCGCGCGCCAGGTCGTAAAGCCGGACGCCGTTTTTCTTGATGGCGGAATACATGGGCGGGGTCTGCATCTGCTCGCCGGGAAGCGATGAAAGCGCCTTCCGGAGGGCCTCTTCGGAAACCGGCTCCGGGGAACGGGAAAGCTCCCGGCCCCAGATATCCTGGGTGTCGGTGGTAAGGCCGAAACGGATCCCGGCCCGGTAAGCTTTGTCGGCGCTCTGGGCGAAATCCGCGGCGCGGGTGGCCCGCCCGAAAAGCACCGGCAGCACGCCGGTGGCCATTTCGTCCAACGTGCCGGTGTGCCCGACTTTGCGCATGCCGAGAAGCTTCCGGACGCGGTTCACCACGTCGTGGGAGGAGAGTCCGGCGGATTTGTTGACCGGGATCAGGCCGGAGGAAGGGATCATAACCGTTTCAACGCCTCGTTTTCCATCAGTTTCAGGGCTTCGTCCATGGTTTTCCCCGTGAGAGTGCACCCTGCGGCTCTCACGTGGCCGCCCCCGCCGAAGGCCGAGGCGATGGCGGCGGCGTCGGCGTAGAGATCGGTGCGGATCGAGACCTTGATCCCCTCCGGCACCTCCCGGAGAAGGATCCCGATCTCGCACCCCTCGGGCTTGACCGTGAGGGAAGCGAGCCCCGCGGTGTCGTCCTCGTTTGCTCCGAAGGAGGCTTCGGCTCCGGCGGAAAGAGGCGCAAGGATGATCCTGCCTTCCGCGCGCCGCACGAAGCCTGCAATGAGATAAGCCTCCAGAGCCATGCGGGCGGGGGAGGATTTGATGAAGAATTCCCGCGCCAGCGAGGCGGCGTCCGCCCCGGCCTCCATAGCGTCGGAGGCGACGCGGTGGGTGCGCGGGGAGACGTTGGAGAATTTGAAGCACCCGGTGTCGGTCATGACGCCGAGATAGATCCCTTCGGCGCTTTCCCGGCTGAGGGGAAGCCCCAGAAGAGCGATGATATCGCGCACGATCTCCGCCGCGGCGGCGGCGGTGGGATCCACGGCGTGGATGCCGGAGGGAAAACGGTTTTTCACGTGGTGATCGATCACGAGAGCCGCCTTTTCACCGTAAGGGGCGGCTTCGGGCGGCAGAAGCTTCGGATCGGCCACGTCCACGGCCACCACCGTGAGATCTTCGGGCGGGGGAGAAACGGCAAACCGGGCGTAAAACCGCCGGAACTGCTCGCCGCCGGTGGGATCGGGGAAGAGAAAGGCGCGCTTTCCCGCCTCTCTCAAGGCGGCGCAGAGGGCGTAGGCGGAGCCGACGGTATCCCCGTCGGGGCGCGCGTGGGTCAGGATCAGAAACCCGTCGCGCTCCGAAAGAAACGAAGACGCGATCACGGCGGCGTCGTTTTCTCTTTGATAAGGCGCGGCGGAAGAAAAGAAAGCGGTCATGAGGGATTCCTTTCCGGAGGTTTGGATCGGGATGGGATCAGAATAGAAAAGATCAGCTCTCGGCGTTGGCCTTTTCGATCAGGCCGAGGATCTTCGCGCCGTGAGCGATGGAATCGTCCAGAATGAAATGCAGCTCGGGGGAAAGGCGCAGGCGCACCCTGGCCGCAAGCTCCCGGCGGATGTATCCCGTGGAGCTTTTCAGCCCCGCGGCGAGCTCTTTGGGATCCGGGGCCTTTCCTCCGGTGGGGAAGACGCTGAGATAGATCCTGGAAAGCGAAAGATCTCCCGCCGTATCCACGTGGGTCACCGAGATCATGCCGGCCGAGGCGATGCGCGGATCCTTGACGGTGGGGAGAATATCGGAGATCGCTTTGGCGATCTCCTCGTTGATGCGATCGATGCGAACCTTGGACATAGAGTCTCCTTTCGAAAAAAACGGATGCGGCGTGAAGCCGCATCCGTCGTTTCGTCAATCCTGATAGGCTTCCATAAAGAAGTTTTCGAGGATATCTCCTTCTTTGATATCGTTGAACTTCTCCAGCGTGATGCCGCATTCGTAGCCCTGCGCCACCTCGCGCGCGTCGTCCTTGAAGCGTTTCAGCCCCAGAAGATCGCCCTCGTGGATCACGATGCCGTCGCGCACCACGCGGATCTTCGTACCGCGGCGGATCACGCCGGAACGCACCATGCATCCGGCGATGGTGCCGATGGCCGAGGCGTGGAAGATCTGCCGGACCTCGGCGCTGCCCAGCTCCACCTCGCGGTACTTGGGAGCCAGCATGCCCTTCATGGCGGCCTCGATCTCCTCGATGCAGTCGTAGATCACGCGGTAGAGGCGGATATCGACCTTTTCAAGCTCCGCCGAGCGCTTGGCGTCGGCGGTGGGACGGACGTTGAAGCCCACGATGATGGCGTTGGAAGCGCCGGCCAGCATCACGTCGGATTCGCTGACGGCGCCTACGGCCCCGTGGATCACCTTGACGCGGACCTCGTCGTTGGAAAGCTTCTCGAGCGAGGACTTGATCGCCTCGACCGAGCCGACCACGTCGGCCTTGATGATGATGTTGAGTTCCTTCAGCTCGCCCTCGTGGATCTGGTTGAACAGATCGTCCAGAGACATCTTGCTCTGGGGATGCATGGTCTCCTGACGTTCTTTTTCAAGTCTTTCTTCCACGAGCTCACGGGCCATGCGCTCGTCTTCCACCACGTTGAAGCTGTCGCCGGCGTTGGGGACCGAGGAGAGACCCGCGATCTCCACCGGGACCGAAGGACCGGCTTCGGTGATGCGGGCGCCGCGGTCGTCGGTCATGGAACGGATCTTGCCGACGGCGGTACCGGCGATGACGATATCGCCGGAATGGATGGTGCCGTTCTGCACCAGCAAAGTCGCGATGGGGCCGCGGCCCTTGTCAAGCCGGGCTTCGATGACACTTCCGGAGGCCAGACGGTTGGGGTTGGCCTTCAATTCCTGCATATCGGCCTGCAGGATCAGCATCTCGAGAAGCTCGGGGATGCCTTCGCCGGTCAGGGCGGAGATGCGGCAGATGGTGGTGTCGCCGCCCCACTCGTCCCAGAGCAGACCGTGCTCGGTCAGCTGCTGAGTGATGCGCTCGGGGTTGGCGTGCGGCTTGTCGATCTTGTTGATGGCCACCACGATGGGGATGTTGGCGGCCTTGGCGTGGTTGATGGATTCGATGGTCTGCGGCATGATGCCGTCGTCGGCCGCCACCACCAGAATGGCGATATCGGTGAACATGGCGCCGCGGGCGCGCATCGAGGTGAAGGCCGCGTGACCCGGGGTGTCCAGGAAGGTGATCTTCCTGCCGTTCACGTCGACGCGGTAGGCGCCGATGGCCTGGGTGATGCCGCCGGCCTCTCCGGCCGCGACAGAGGTCTTGCGGATATAGTCGAGAAGCGAGGTCTTGCCGTGGTCGACGTGACCCATGACGACGACGACGGGATCCCGGGGCTGAAGCTCTTCGGGCTTATCCTCGTGTACGTCGATCAGGCGCTCTTCGATGGTAAGATGGATCTCTTTTTCGACCTTCGCGCCGAATTCCATGGCGATCAGGGCGGCGGTATCGTAATCGATGGTCTGGGAAAGCGAGACCATAAGTCCCTGCTTCATCAGGGCCTTGACCACCTCGGCGCCGGTCTTTTTCAGGCGGGAGGCAAGCTCGCCGACCGAGATCTCGTCGGGGATGGAGACCTTCAGGGGAGCGCGCTTGGCGGCCTCCTGCTGCGCCTTGAGGCGGCGGAACTTCTCCGCGTCCTCGGCGCGGCGCTTCTGGGAAAGCGGCGCGTTGCGCTTCGACTGCTGGTTCTTGAACTT
>CACYBP010000031.1 GCA_902772625.1 Oscillospiraceae bacterium | reverse complement strand
CCTTCGGCCCGACCCCGGAGATCGAGATCAGGAGCCGGAAGGCGCGAAGCTCTTCCTCGGTGTGAAAGCCGAAGAGCTCCAGGGCGTCCTCGCGGACCGAAAGATAGGTGAAAAGCTTGACTTTATCCCCCACCGTGACGTTTCCCAGGGTGGTCATGGAGGTGGAAACGGCAAATCCGACGCCGTTCACGTCCACCACCGCGAGATTTTGCCCCACGGCGGCGAGTTTTCCTTCTACGTACTGAAACAAAGCCGGGATCCCCCTTTGTGAAAAATATCGTTCTGACGCGTACGAAGCCTTCTTAGATCTCGTAGAGCTTGGAGACCGAGGAGCGGATATGCGTCATGGCCAGAGCCAGAGCGTCGGCCGCGTCGTCGGGCTTCGGCGTCTTTTTCAGATCGAGCTGCACCCGGGTGAGCTCCATCACCTGCTTTTTTTCGGCCCGGCCGTAGCCGACCACCGCGCTTTTCACCTGCAGCGGGGTGTATTCCGACATGGGGATCCCCTTTTTCTGACAGGCGAGGACGATGACCCCTCTGGCCTGACCGACGCCGATGACCGTCTTCTGGTTGGTGTTGAAGAAAAGCTCCTCGATGGAGACGGCGTCGGGCTTGAATTTTTCGATCAGCTCGGTGACCCCGTCGAAGATATCAGAAAGCCTTTCGGGGAAGGGCGTGTCCGCCGCGGTCTGGATCGCGCCCCAGGCCAGGGCGGTCATCCGGTCGCCCACGGCGTGCACCACGCCGAAGCCCACCGTGGCGTATCCCGGGTCGATGCCCAGAACGATCATGCGCCCAAGCCTCCTTCAAAGACGAATATATGTTCACCCTGTCTTTCAGTATATCATACCCCGCCCAAAAGAACAAGGGGCAATTCCCCGGGATTTCGCGCTTCCTTTCAAAAATTCCTTCTCCGCCCTTGCAATAAAGGGGAAAGTATGCTACAATCAGACAAGAATTTCCGGTACGAAAGAAAGGACTGTATGCATATGGAAAAGCTCATCGGCGCCGCCGTCATCGGTCAATCCGGCGGACCCACCTCGGTCATCAACGCCTCGGCTCTGGGCGCCATCGAAGCCGCCCTGGATTCCGACGTGGTCACCCGCGTTTACGGCATGGCCAACGGCATCAAGGGACTTCTTGACGACAAGCTCTACGTCATGGACGAGGAAGACCGTGAGGAACTGAAGCTTCTGAAAAACACGCCGTCCTCCGCTCTCGGCTCCTGCCGTTACAAGCTGAAGGATCCCGACGTGGACGACACCGATTACCGCCGCATTCTGGAGGTGTTCCAGAAGCACAACATCCGTTATTTCTTCTATAACGGCGGCAACGATTCCATGGACACCTGCAACAAGATCTCGAAGTTCATGCTGAAGAACGGCTATCCGGTCCGCTGCATGGGCATTCCGAAGACCATCGACAACGACCTTTACGGCACCGACCACTGCCCGGGATACGCCTCGGCGGCCAAATACATCGCCACCTCCACCATGGAGGTCTATCACGACGCCCGCGTCTACGACACCGGCATGATCACGGTCCTGGAGATCATGGGCCGCAACGCCGGATGGCTTGCCGCCTCGGCTTCCATCGCCTCTTATTTCGGATGCGGACCCGATCTGGTGTATCTGCCCGAGGTCGATTTCGACATGGAGAAGTTCCTCGCCGACGTGAAGCGCATCTATGCCGAAAACGGCAAGGTCATCGTGGCCGTTTCTGAGGGCATCCACGACAAGGACGGCAAGTACATCTCCGAATACGGCTCCGATCTGGCCTCCTCCAAGGACAGCTTCGGCCACGTCCAGCTGGGCGGACTCGCCGCCACCCTCGCCAACATCGTGAAGAAGGAAACCGGTGCCAAGGTGCGCGGGATCGAATTCTCGCTTCTGCAGCGCTGCGCCGCCCACCTGGCCTCCGCCACCGACGTGGAGGAAAGCTACGCCGCCGGCCGCGCCGCCGCCCTGGCCGCCTTTGAAGGCAAGACCGACCTGATGGCCGGCTGCGTCTGCGAGAGAGGCGAAGACGGGTATAAGTTCGAGATCAAGCTCCTGCCCCTGGAGATCGTCGCCAACACCGAAAAGAAGGTCCCCTTGGATTGGATCAACGAGGAAGGCAACGGCCTGAACGAGAAGTACATCGAGTACGCTCTCCCCCTGATCCAGGGCGAGGCGCATCCCCCCTTCGTCAACGGCGTGCCGAGATTCGCGAAGCTGAAGAAGATCCTGGAGAAATAATCGATCCGCAAATGGATCCCCGCGCCCGTACTTTCCGGGCGCGGGGATTTTTCTTTACTTTTTTCCGAGGATCTCCCGGATGGCCTTTTCGGCGGCAAGGACCTCGTCGTGAAATTCCGAGGCCGGAAGGCGCATGGCGCCGTGGTTCAGAATGATGATCTGCTCCAGCCCGTCGGAGGTGGCCACCCGCACCCGGTGCCGTCTCCCCAATTCCCGGGTGACCTTTTCGATATACATGTCGGCGGTCTCGGCCTCCCTGGTGTAGACCACGGCGAGATCGCCGAAGCGCTCCACCGAGCCGGGATTGCCCTTCACTTTATAAGCATCGAACACCACGATGACCGGGGAGGACAAGAACCCCTGAAAATTCCGCATCCGGTCGATGAATACGCTTCTCGCGTGCTCCAGATTTTCCTTCGCGAGCCTTGAAAGCTCGTCCCAGGCGAAGATGATATTGTATCCGTCCACCAGAAGCCAGGTGGGTCCCCCGGGCACGGGGGACGCGCGGAAGGCCGCCTCCCGCGCCGTTTCGGCGGGGCGCATGACCTTTTCCCGGTCGCGCTTCACCGGCCCGTAGGTGCGTTCGAAGATCCGGAGAAGCTCCTCGTCCTGCTTCAGCGAGGCCACGTAGCGGGCGGCCGAGAAAGAGCGCACCACGTCCTTCGCCTGTTCCTCCGGTTTTTTCTCCTTTTCAAAGATCGAGGGCAGATGCATGTAGCTTTCCACCTCCGACCAGTTGACCACGAAACCCGCCCCGTGGGAGCAGAAGACGCTGTCCGGGGTGTTCGGGACGTCGGCCTCGGGGGAGTAGCCGGTTTCCTTCACGATCTTTTCCTGATCCCGGGCGGGATAGAACCCGGCGTTTTCCACGCTCATCCGGCCCCGGCCGCGGGTGTAGGCGGAAAGGGTCTCCCCGTAATCGCGCATGGTCTCCACCGGCGCGCGGCCGGCGACCTCCGCCTCCTCTCCCCGGCTTTCGGGGGGATCGAACGCCGCGCCCATTCTCTCCAGATCCGAAAGCAGCCTTCCGAGCCTTTCCTGGGGAAGCGCGATCCGGAAGGCGTACCACGGCTCCAGAAGCACGCTTTCGGCCTTCATCAGGCCGTGTCTCACCGCGCGGTAGGTGGCTTCGCGGAAATCGCCGCCCTCGGTGTGCTTGAGATGCGCTCTTCCCGACATCAGGGTGACGTGCAGATCGGTGACCGGGGCCCCGGTCAGGACCCCGAGATGGGTCTTTTCCAGAAGATGGGTAAGGATCAGCCTCTGCCAGTTCCCGTCCAGATCGTCCTCCCGGCAGGCGGTGGACACCGTAAAGCCGCTGCCCCGGGCGCCGGGCTCCAGAAGCAGATGCACCTCGGCGTAATGGCGCAGGGGCTCGAAGTGCCCCACTCCCTCCACCGGCTTCCGGATGGTCTCCCGGTAGAGGATGCTGCCCCGGTCGAAGG
>CACYBP010000030.1 GCA_902772625.1 Oscillospiraceae bacterium | reverse complement strand
CCCCTGAGGACGAGAGCCGCCCCGTATACCGGCTCCGCGGCGTACGGGACGCCGTTGTCCTTCAGGACCTCCATGAGCATTCTCGCCCACATCTCTTCTTTTTCGGTCAGGAATTCATACCGCTTCTCTTCCATAAACGTCGTCTCCTTTCCAATCCGGGCAGAATCCCCGCGGACGTCTGCCGCGGCGGTTTTGCCGGCCGCCGGAAGGCTTCACTCCCGGGCCAGTTTGTAGATCAGGTCGTAGGCAAAGGTCAGATCCCCGATCGTGCAGTGCTTCTGGACGAAATGCGTCGTGCAGCAGATCCATCTCTTTCCTCTGAGAAGCCCGAACACCCGCCGGATCTCCTTCTCCAGTTCGTCCCGCCCGACCAGTCCGAGAACCGTCTGGATGCACACGCCGCCGAGGATGGCGAAGCTGTCCCGGTACTTCTCCAGATAGAGGTCGTAGGACATCCCCGCGCTTTCCTGCCAGGGGTGCACCAGATCGATCCCGAGTTTTTCGATCCCGTCGGTCACCCGGGCGATGCAGCCGTCGGAATGGAGGCTTGCAAACGCGCCCAGGCTGTGGACGTGATCCACCACGCGCTTCATGTGGGGATAAATGATCTCCCACCAGAGCTTCGGGTTGAAAAGCAGATCCTTCTGCGCGCCCCAGTCGTCCGAGACGTGGATCATATCCGCGCCGAGCGCGACGGCGTGATCGGCGAAGCGCACCGTCCATTCGGCCTGCCTTCTATAAAGCTCGTCCAATTCGTCCGGATAGAGCGCGAGGTATAAAAGCTGGTTTTCGATCCCGAACACGCCGTTGAAGGGCTCGAAGAAGCCCGGCGTCTGCACGTAGCAGAACCGTCCCCTCTTTTTGTGAAAGGCGATGGCCTCCCGCATGCCCTCGTAGGTTTTGGGATCGTCGGGATCGGTAAAAAGATCGATATCCAGAAGGAGATCGGGGGTAAGCTCGTCGCTTTCCGCGCGGAGCTTTTCTATCAGATCCGTGCGGTAGGGCTCCGGTCCGCCGAAGATATGGGCCATGTCGAATTCGTATTTGTCCTCAAACGCCGCCACCGAGCCGTAGGCCGCGGTAAGCTCGTCCGAGAGGTTTGCCGAGAGCCATCCGTAGATCGGCTGGCGGTCGGTGGGTTTCCCGAGGATCGTATTCCTGACTCTTTCGGTTCCGTCCATGTGTGCCTCCTCCCGGCGCGGGGAACCCCGCCCCTTTCAGGAAGTATTATATCACTTTCCCGGAAAAAAGCCACGCCCGACAAAGCTTTTTCTTTCTCCCGAAAAAAACGCTGCAGCGGCCCTTTCCGCCGCTTCGGCGTAGGAACGCTTTCTCCCGCCCTCCCGCGCCGGAAAGCCCGGCGCGGTTGCTTTTTTCTTCCCCGCCGGGTATAATGAATATAATGAAGAAAAGCGCCGGTCCCCGGCGAACGCGGACCGGCGACCCCGTCCCCGCCCGCGGCCATTTATGCGCCTGCTCTTTTCCCCGGGCGCCTCTTCAAACGAATCGAAACCGAATCAAAAAGGAGGACTGAACCGTCCCGTGATGCTTCATCCGTTCCGGCTGCTCTTCCGGCGGCCTTACAAGATCATCCTGTGTACTCTCGCCAATCTTCTGGTGCTCCTCTTCACGGTGATCGAGAGCGTGGAGATGACCGGGACAAGAGCCGCCATGGACGAGGCCATGAATAGCCGCGTTTACTCCGGCTCCCTCACCCGCGCCGTTGACAGTTCGGACGGCACGGGGTCCTCCGGGATTTATCTTGACCGGACCCCGGTGGGCGAGGACGCCCGGGAGATCCTCGCCTCCTCCCCCTACGTCGAGCGCGTGACCTCCGCCGTGCCGCATACGGCGCGGTTCGGGGGCGGGATGCGGTACGTGGCGGGCGACGCCGCGCGCGTGGCCATGATCGTCGGGCGGGTGACCGGAGAGCCCTACGTGGTGGGCAACAGCCCCGACTACCCTGACCGGATCAGGATCCGGCCCACCTTTCTGGCCGCGGGAGACCCCGACGCGGTGAAGATCACCTACGCCGAGTACGCGGTCTTCCCGGCGGTCCTGTTCCCGCCCGGGGCCGCGCCGCTTCCCTACCACCACGGCGAACGGTATTTCCTCTTCGCGTCGATGTATCACGAGACGCACAGTCCCGCTTCCGAGATCTATCTGAATTTCGACGAGGCCCTGATCGTGGGCGAAGAGCCCGGGGACGAAGCCCTTACCGATGAGGAATTTGCCCACAAAGTCATGGAGGCGCACGGCCTCGAGCCTTACGCCCGGCGCCTTGAGGGCATTCTGGACATGACCCGGGTGGTGGAGATCCCGTCGCTGGACGTCCTTCTCCCCCGGAAAAACGACCTGATGCGCATCGTCACGGGCCGCGCCCTCACCGAAAAGGACGCGGGGAAAAAGATCTGCCTGTGTCCCCACTCCATGCTGACCGTCATGCATAAGCGGGTGGGCGACACGCTGCTTCTCTCCCTGGCGGACCGGGAGCTTCCCACCGCCTTCGGCCGGACCGGCATTCCCTCGGTTTTTGCAGATTACGACGCCTCGGGCTTCGGCCCCATGGAGGAATACGAGATCGTGGGGAGCTACGCTTACGACGAGGGCCGCGGGATCGACGCCGACACCGCTTATTTCTATCTCGCGGATATTCTGATCCCGGCCGCCCCGGATCAGCCCTTCGTCCCGGTGGAGCCTTATCTTTTCTCCTTCACGGTGCGCAAGGAGAATTACGAAGCCTATCTCTTCGAGACCGAGCCGCGCCTTCATGACGCCGGATACCGCGTTGTGATGGCGAAGCCGGATTACGCCGAGGTGGAAGCCGAGTTTGAATCCCTCCGGCAGAAGACCCGCGAGACCTTTCTCACCTCGGGGCTCGCGCTTTCGGTGGGG
>CACYBP010000029.1 GCA_902772625.1 Oscillospiraceae bacterium | reverse complement strand
GAAACGGACTTGATCACGAAAGAGAAAAAGGGGAGACGCAGATGGAAAAGACGATCCTGATCTATCATTTTTCGGGGGAGGAGGAGAGCACTCTTCTGACCCTTGCCGCCCGGAAGGGGATCCGGGTGATCCCGGTGCCGCCCGCGCTTTATGAGCGGCGGCTTTCAGAGCTTCCCGCCGCGTCCTCCGCGCCCGCCGCCGGGGGCGGGGAGGAGTTCGCGGCGCGGATGATGGTTTTCCGGGGCTTTGAAGAGGGAGAATTCGATCTCCTTCTGGAGCTTTTGCGCCGGAACAAGATCGGCCTGGGGTCCCTGAAGGCGGTCATGACGCCCACCAACGCCCGCTGGACCTCCCGGGAGCTTTACCGGGAGCTTGAGCGGGAGCGTGAGGCGTTTTTCAAACTCCGTGCGTCCCGCTTTCCGGGGAAATGACCGGTTCGTGAGAATACGGGCCGCAGGAGCGCCTTCTTCAGGGAAGACGCTCCTTCTGTTTTTCTCTCTGCCGCGAAACCAGAAAAAAGGTCTCCCGACGTGAGAAAAAAGATGCGCTTGAAAAAGCGCGTCTTTTGAAAACGCAATCGATCCTGTCGGAAGAATCACTTCCCGACCCGGTATTCCTCCAGGGCGGCGTGGCTTTCGTCGGTGAAGACGATCCTGATCTCTCCGTCCCGGAAGGTCAGGGCGGTGCCCTCCATGTTCCGCCTGATAAGGCGTCCGGCTTCGTCCTTCACGCCGGTGAAGGAACCGCCGAGGCACACGGGATACCCGATCCTTCCGAGGGCGGTCTCGCGCCCGGCGGGAAGGAAGCCGCGCCGGTGCTCGTGCCCGTGCAGCGCGAGGTCGATCCCCATTTCATTGAGCCGGGCGACCCACGCGCGGTAGTGCTTCGCGAAGTACTCGTCGGAGTAGAGATCGGGGCGCACGTGGCACACCGCGATCCGGTATTTCACGCCGGGGGCGGCGAATTCCTCCCCGGCGCGGGAGAGGATCCCGTCCAGAAAACCGGTCTGGGCGGCGCGGTATGGGTCGAAATGCGCCATACCGCCGTATTCGGGGTGATCGTCGGGCTTATCCTCGCCGCAGTCCAGCACCACCCCCCAGACCGGGCCGAGCCGGAAGGTGTAATATAGCCTTCCCCCGTCGGTGGCGACGTAGCGGGGGAAATCCAGCGCCGCTTCTCCCCGGGTGTCGTGATTGCCCCGGGCGTAGATCACCGGGATCTCGCCCCCGGTCAGGCGGGAGACGATGGCGAAGATCGAAAGAAGATGCTCCGTCGTGCCGCTGTGATCCGGGATGTCGCCGTTCAGGATCAGGGCGTCGAGCTTTTCCCCGAAATAGCCTCCGGTCTTCACCGGCTCCTCGATCAGGGAGTGCGTATCGCAGAGCATAAAGACCGAAAGATCGTCTTCCCTGGTCACCGGGCGGAAGGCGTAGGTCTTTTCAAAGGTCTCGCCCGACTCGGGGAAATAAGGCTTTCGGGCAAAGCACCGGGCGAAGCGGATCGTATACCCCCCGGCCGCGTCCAGAAGCTCCTTTTCCAGAAAGATCTTGTGCACCGTCCGGTCGGAGCGGATATTGCCGTTGTCATCCTCGCTGAAGACCCGGCCTCCGGCCTCGACCCACGCAAGTCCCGGATCCCGGGTGTTGAAAACGATCTGATAGCCGCCGTGGGTCACAAAGACCGCGGCGTCGTGGATCAGCTGGCCCGTCACAGGGATCAGTCCCATTTTCTTTCCTCGCTTTCTCTTCCCGTCGGGGAAGTGACGGGACCAGTATAAGCTTTCCGGAGCGGATTGTCAAACCCGTCCTTTCCCGGAGGAAACGACCCTTTCACGGAAAAAAGCCGGGAGAAGCGAAAAAACAGCTTCTTCGGGCCGCCCTCCGTAAGGAAGGTGCTTTGAGGCAGGTATTTACCGGCTAAAAAAGAGTATGAAAGCAGGCGTGACCATTGCGGTCACGCCTGCTTTGCTTCTCTATTTCGGATGGGGGGGCAAAACCCGATGCTCGTTAGAATCGTGGACAGGGGTGAACTCGCCAAAGGCTTCCCCTT
>CACYBP010000028.1 GCA_902772625.1 Oscillospiraceae bacterium | reverse complement strand
TTCTTGTCGGCCACGAGGGCTTCGGTGGTCAGAACCATGCTGGCGATGGACGCCGCGTTCTCGATGGCGGAACGGGTGACCTTGGTCGGGTCGACGATGCCGGCCTTGAACATGTCGCAATAGGTCTCGTTGAAGGCGTCGAAGCCGTAACCGACTCTCTTGGAGCCCTTGATCTTCTCGATGACCACGGCGCCGTCGATACCGGCGTTGGCCGCGATCTGGCGCATCGGCTCTTCCAGAGCCTTGAGAACGGCGCGCACGCCGGTCTTCTCATCGCCGTCGGTGACTTTCATGAGCTTTTCGACAGCGGGGATCGCGTTGATGAAGGCCACGCCGCCGCCGGCGACGATGCCCTCTTCCACCGCGGCGCGGGTGGCGTTGAGAGCGTCCTCGATACGGAGCTTCTTTTCCTTCATTTCAACTTCGGTGGCCGCGCCGACCTTGATGACAGCGACGCCGCCGGAGAGCTTCGCCAGGCGTTCCTGGAGCTTTTCTTTATCGAAATCGGAGGTGGTGACTTCGATCTGGGCGCGGATCTGAGCGACGCGGGCCTTGATGTCCTCTTTGGCGCCGGCGCCGTCGACGATGATGGTGTTTTCCTTGGTGATCTTCACCTGACGGGCGCGGCCGAGCTGGGAGATCTGGGTGTCCTTGAGCTCAAGACCGATCTCTTCGGAAATGACCTCGCCGCCGGTGAGGATGGCGATATCCTTCAGCATTTCCTTGCGGCGATCGCCGAAGCCCGGGGCCTTGACGGCGACGCAGGTGAAGGTGCCGCGCAGCTTGTTGACGATCAGGGTGGCAAGAGCCTCGCCCTCGACGTCCTCGGCGATGATGACCAGCTTCTTGCCGGCCTGCACGATCTGCTCGAGAAGCGGCAGGATCTCCTGGATGTTGGAGATCTTCTTATCGGTGATCAGGATATAGGCGTCGTCGATGACGGCTTCCATCTTGTCGGTGTCGGTGGTCATATAGGGGGAGAGGTAGCCGCGGTCGAACTGCATGCCTTCCACGACCTCGCTGTAGGTCTCGGCGGTCTTGGATTCCTCGATGGTGATGACGCCGTCGGAGGAGACTTTTTCCATGGCCTCGGCGATCAGCTTGCCGATGTTTTCGTCATTGGAGGAAATGGCGGCGACACGGGCGATATCGGCGGAGCCGGAAACCTTGGCGGAATTCGAACGGATGGCGGAAACGGCGGTCTCGACCGCTCTGGCCATGCCCTTGCGCATGATCATCGGGTTGGCGCCGGCGGCCACGTTCTTCATGCCCTCGCGGATCAGAGCCTGGGCAAGCAGGGTGGCGGTGGTGGTGCCGTCGCCGGCCACGTCGTTGGTCTTGGTGGCGACTTCCTTCACAAGCTGCGCGCCCATGTTCTCAAAGGCGTCGTCCAGCTCGATCTCCTTGGCGATGGTCACGCCGTCGTTGGTGATCAGCGGAGCGCCGAATTTCTTGTCCAGGACCACGTTGCGGCCCTTGGGCCCCAGGGTGATCTTGACGGTGTCGGCAAGCTTGTTGACGCCGCGCTCCAGCGCACGGCGGGCTTCTTCGTTATAAAGCAGTTCCTTGGACATAAGGGATACCTTCCTTTCTATTACTCAACGATGGCGAGGATATCGCTCTGACGGACGATCTTGACTTCTTCGCCGTCCAGCTTGACCTCGGTGCCGGCATACTGACCGGTGATGACCTTATCGCCGACCTTGACGTACATCTTGACTTCTTTGCCGTCTACGATACCGCCGGGGCCGACAGCCAGGATCTCCGCCACCTGCGGCTTTTCCTTGGCGCTTCCGGTGAGGATGATGCCGCTCTTGGTGGTCTCCTCGGTTTCCGCCATCTTGACGACTACACGGTCAGCAAGGGGTTTGAGTTTCATATCTTGGTTCCTCCTTTGATTGATGCTCTTTTCTCTGAAAGATTAGCACTCAAAATGCCGGAGTGCTAACTTGGCTTTATAATAAACCAACAGAGGCATTTATACAACCGCGGGGAAGGGAGAAAAGAAGCGATAAATCCTGATTAAATTGATCTGGCTTCCAAATGCTTCCAAATTCGCGGGATATCGCGGAAATTCATTTTTCGCCCCGCCGGTCTGGCCGGGACTTTGCCAACGGAGTCCCTTTGACGGCGTCGAAATACATGTAGAGATCGCATTTGATCATGCCGTTATAGAGCTTGCGCTTTTTGGAGGCGCGGCGGCCGTAGAATTCCTCGAACCGCTCGTCGGAGGTGATGACGTAAAGCCGGGTGGGGCGGAGCCTCGAAAGGCCCCTGGCTGCGGCGGCCGCCTCGCTCTTTGATGCCATGCGCATGCCGTAGGGAGGGTTGGTCACCATCACGTCGGGGGCGGCCTTCACCTCGTTCATGGGGAGGCGGGAGACCGTGATATCCTCGCCGACGCCGGCCTTTTCGGCGTTTTCTTTTGCAAGGCGCACCATATCGGGATCGATGTCGCTCCCCGCGATATGGCAGGGGAGATCGCGCACGTCAGCAAGCGCCGCTTTTCTTTCGTCGGCGAAGAGCGTTTCGGGCATGATCTGCCATTTTTCGGCGTCGAAGGCGCGCAGAAGGCCCGGCGCGCGATTTTTGGCGATCATGGCGGCCTCGATCAGGAAGGTGCCCGAGCCGCACATGGGATCGTAAAAGCTTTCAAATCCCCGGTAGCGGGAGATCAGAAGGATCCCCGCGGCCAGCGTTTCCCGGAGCGGCGCGATCCCGGCGTTGGCGCGGTAGCCGCGCTTGTGAAGTCCCTCACCCGAGGTGTCGAGATACAGGACGCACCGGTCGTGCATCAAGGAAAAGCGGATCGAATAGCGCTCGCCGGTCTCGGGAAGCCATTCCCCGCCGTAGACCGATTTCAGCCGCTCCGCCACGGCTTTTTTCACGATGGACTGGCAGTCGGGCACGCTGTGGAGCAGCGAGGAAAGCGAATGCCCGGTCACGGGGAAGGCCGCCTCCCGGGGAAGGATGGTCTCCCAGGGAAGGCCGCGCGCAAGGTCGAAAAGCTCCGAAAAGCTTTTCACGTCGGCTTCTCCCATTTTGATCAGGACGCGCTCGGCGGTGCGGAGCCGGAGATTGGCGCGGGCCAAAGCGGCAAGATCCCCCTCGAAGAAAACCTTGCCGGTGTCGGCGCGCACGTTCTGAAAGCCGAGTCTGCGGCATTCGTCGGCGGTCACGCCCTCCAGACCGAAGAGACTCACGGCCGCAAAGGTCAGACGGTCAAGCTCCATGCTTCTCTCCGTCCAGGGCGTTGATCTTCATGACGCGTCCGGCGTGACGCCCGCCCTCGAAGGGGGTGGAGAGGAAGACCGCGACCAATTCTTTCGCCGTTTCGCTTCCCACGATGCGCTGGCCGAAGCAGAGGACGTTAGCGTCGTTGTGGGCGCGGCAGAGCCGGGCCGAGGTCGGGTCGGATAAACACGCGGCGCGCACCCCCGGGATCTTGTTGGCGGCGATGGACATGCCGATGCCGGTGCCGCAGATCAGGATTCCCCTTTCGCAGGCGCCGGAGGCGACCAGACGCGCGCCTTTTTCGGCGATATCCGGGTAATCGGCCTTTTCGCCCTTTTCCACGCCGAGGTCGACGACCTCGTGTCCCGCGGCCAGAAGCTCTTCCTTGATCATTTCCCGGTATTCCGGGGCGGCGTGATCGCATCCGATGACGATTTTCATGGCGTTTTCCTTTCTATATTAATCTTAATTCATCTTATCTGTTACCGCGGTCATTTTGCTGCGGTCCCGTTCTTTTCGGCAAGAGCCTTTTCCGCCTGGGAGAGGCGCAGATAACGCGCCTCCAGATCCCGGGCGGCGGTGAAATCGGAAAGCGGCCGCGAGAGCGCGGCGCGCGCGACCCCGTCGGAATCCTGCACCTCCCGGGGGAGAGCGAAGCTCCTTTCGGGGAAAAGCTTTATAAAGGAGGCCGCCCCGTCTCCCGCGAGACGCGCTTCCGGAGGAAGCAGCGCGAGGATCTCATCGGCGGGGAGAAGACGGTCTTCGCTTTTTCTGATATATACGTTCCCCTGCTTTTCAAAAAGCGCGGCATAGAAATTCCCGCGTCTCGCGTCGATCAGGGAGCAGACCGTCCCTTCGTGACCCGACGACCACGCCGCGGCCTCCAGAGAGGAGATCCCGATGCACGGTGGATCCTTGGCGAAGGCCAGCCCCTTGATCGCGGCCACGCCGATGCGGATGCCGGTGAAGGAGCCGGGACCCGCCGACACGGCGAACCGGTCGATCATGCCGGGCGAAAGCCCGGCCTTTTCCAGGGCGGCGGCGATCATGGGGAAGAGGGAGGCGCTGTGGGTGCCGGCGCTCGCGACGAAAGAGCGGAACAGGACTCCGTCCCGCGCCGCGGTGGCGGAGCAGGCGGAGGAGGAGGTCTCAACGGCAAGAAGATTCAAGGCTTTCGCCCTCGCTTTCGGTGTCTGATTCTTCGCTTTCCTCTCCGGAAAGCAGGGTGATCTCCCGCCGGTCTTCCCCCAGAAGGCGGATCCGGACGCGGATCGCGTCGGAAGGAAAGGCGGAAAGGGCGTTCTCGCTCCATTCCACCGCGGTGACGCCGCCGGAGGAGAGGGCGTCGTCAAGGCCGAGCTCGTCCAGCTCGGCTTCGCTTGCGATCCGGTAGAGATCGAAATGAAAAAAGGGAAGCCTCCCGGAATGGTATTCGTTCAATACGGTAAAAGTCGGGCTTGTGACGCGGGAGGCGACGCCGAGCCCTTTGGCAAGCCCCGCGGCAAAAACCGTCTTGCCCGCTCCGAGATCTCCGGAGAGCAGGACCGTTTCGCCGCCCTGAAAGCTCCGGGCAAGCGTTTCGGCAAACCGAAGGGTCTCTTCGGCGCCGGAGGAGATAAAGGTCTTCAGGATTCCGACCTCCTTTCCGGGGCGCGGATCCGCCGGAAAAGGCGGCGGAAGCTCCTGCCCGAAGGACATTTTATCATATCGCGCGCCGCTTTTCAACCGTTCCCGGGACGAAAGGAAGGATTTGACAAGGCGAAACCGCCGTGATACAATAGGAGGCGAACTCCGGCGGGAATACAGGGAAAGGAACGGCGTATAAAGATGAAAGACGTTGCCGTTATCACCGGCGCAGGGGGCGTCCTCTGCTCCATGTTCGCGAAGGCCATGGCGAAGAAAAACTACGCAGTGGCGCTTCTGGATCTGAACGGGGAGGCCGCAAAAAAGGTCGCCTCGGAGATCGTCGCCGACGGCGGGGAAGCCCGCGCCTACAAGGCCGACGTCCTCAATAAGGAAAATCTGGAGAAGGTGCATGAAGAGGTGCTTCAGGATCTGGGCGCCTGCACGCTTCTGATCAACGGAGCCGGCGGCAACAATCCCCGGGCCACCACCGACCATGAGTTTTTCGAGGAGGGCGACGAGACGGCCGAGGG
>CACYBP010000027.1 GCA_902772625.1 Oscillospiraceae bacterium | reverse complement strand
CGAAAAGGCGGGGCTTTCCTCGGCGGTGGTCTCCTTCGAGCTGTCCGCCCGGGAAATCGAGGCCCTGGGCGGCGCGCTTCCGCGGGGGATCGTGGGCTACGGCCGGCTTCCCCTGATGCGGCTTCGCGCGTGCCCGGGAAGGGACGAAAAGGGATGCGGCTCCTGCAGGGGAGAATTCTCCCTGACCGACCGGAAGGGGATCTCCTTCCCGGTCTCCTGCGACGGGAGACGATACGCCACGCTTTATAATTCCGTCCCCCTCTACGCGGGCGACCGGCTTCCCCGCGCTATTGATTTCGCCCTGCTTTCCTTCCGGGACGAATCCCCGGAGGAGGCGAAAAGGATCCTCCGGCTCTTCCGCCGGGGCGAAAAGCCCGATTTCCCCCGCACCTCCGGGCTCTATTACCGCGAGACGCTCTGATGATCCCGTCCTGTTATTCACTTCACAATAAAGGAGAAAACACATGAAAGCTTCGCTTACCTTCTCGCGCTCCTTCCCCATCGGGGACGTGGATCCCCGCCTCTACGGCTCCTTCATCGAGCATCTGGGCCGCGCCGTTTACGGCGGCATTTACGAGCCCGGCCATCCCGCCTCCGACGACCGCGGCTTCCGCCGGGACGTTCTGGAGCTGGTGAGAAAGCTCGGCGTGCCCATCGTCCGCTACCCCGGCGGGAACTTCGTGTCGGGCTACCGCTGGGAGGACGGCACCGGTCCGAAGGAAAACCGTCCGCGCCGCACGGAGCTTGCCTGGCA
Source organism: Oscillospiraceae bacterium (assembly GCA_902772625.1). Taxonomy (GTDB): domain Bacteria; phylum Bacillota; class Clostridia; order Oscillospirales; family QAMX01; genus RUG11797. The sequence goes on along the minus strand of CACYBP010000027.1, from coordinate 3,790 downwards.
GACCATCGAAACCAACGAAGTCGGCATCGACGAATTCCAGGAATGGGCGAAAAGAGCCGGAGCCGAGGTCATGATGGCGGTTAATCTGGGCACCCGCGGCCCCGAGGAGGCCCGGTCGCTTGTGGAATACTGCAACTTCAAGGGCGGCACCTATGAAAGCGACCGCCGCATCAGAAACGGCTTCCGGGAGCCCTTCGGGATCAAGACCTGGTGCCTCGGCAACGAGATGGACGGCCCCTGGCAGATGGGCGCGAAGACCGCCGACGAATACGGCCGGATCGCCTGCGAGACCGCCAAGATGATGAAATGGGTGGACCCCTCCATCGAGCTGGTGGCCTGCGGCAGCTCCAATTCCTCCATGCCGAGCTTCGGAAAATGGGAATCCACCGTCCTGGACCACACCTACGACCATGTGGATTATCTTTCGCTCCACTCGTATTACGGCAACCGTTCCGGCAACACCCAGGATTACCTGGCCTGCTCCCTGGACATGGACCAGTTCATCCGTTCTGTGATCGCCACCGCCGACTACGTCAAGGCCCTGAAGCGGTCGAAGAAGACCATGATGCTCTCCTTCGACGAGTGGAACGTCTGGTTCCATTCCAACGACGCCGACAAGAAGATCGAGCCCTGGTCGATCGCGCCGCCTCAGCTGGAGGACATCTACACCTTTGAGGACGCGCTGGTGGTGGGATGCCTGCTGATCACCCTGCTCCGCCACGCCGACCGGGTGAAGATGGCCTGCCTTGCCCAGCTGGTGAACGTCATCGCCCCCATCATGACCGAGACCGCGGGCCGCGCCTGGGCGCAGACCATTTTCTATCCCTTCATGGACGCCTCGCACTACGGCCGCGGCAAAGCCCTTTCCCCGGCCCTTACCTCCCCGGTTTACGAATCCAGCTTCGGCGACGCGCCTTACGTGGAGACCGTGGGCGTCTGGAGCGAGGAAAAAGAGGAGCTGACCGTCTTCGCGGTCAACCGCTCGCTTTCGGAGGATACGGAACTCACGATCGATCTCCGGGATTTCGAGGGATACGCGCCGAAGTCCTATCACGTCCTGACCGCCGGCGGCATGAAGGTCACCAACACCGCCGACGAGCCCTGGAACGTCCTGCCGATGATCCTGCCGCTTCCGGCCTTCGACGGCGGGAAGGCCTCCCCGGTCCTGCCGCCCCACTCCTGGAACGTGCTGGTCTTCGGAAAAAAATAAAGCTCAGACTCTCCGGCCCCGGGCGGCGACGCCCGGGGCTTTCTTTTCGGGAGGCGCGGTCCTTGCGTCCTTCCTTCCGCGGAGACAAAGCGCGTTTCTTTTTTTCTTGCGCGCGCCGCCGTCCTGTGATACAATGGCTTTATCAAAAACTCCGGAAAGCGAGGTGGGGAATTTGCCCGATTACTTCAAAAGCGAAAGCTTTGATCCCACGGAGGCGGACAAGACCCGCTATTCCATCAAGCTCAAGCAGATCATCGAGGAATTCGACCTTTCGGTCTACTACGGCCCCGAGGGGTACGAGGACATCGACATCGTCTCGGACGATATCATCCGTCCGGGCCTTCAGCTGGCCGGCTTCTTCGAATATTTCGACCCCTACCGCATCCAGCTGATCGGCAAGGTCGAGACTTCGTATCTGGACAATCTGACCCCCGAAAAGCGGCGCGAAAGCTTTGAGAATTTCCTGCGCTATCCGATCCCGGCCCTGATCATCTCCCGGGGCATCGAGCCCTTCCCCGAATGTCTGGAGGTGGCGCGGAAGTATCACCGCACCATTTTAAGCTCCAAAGCCACCACCAACGAGCTGCACGCCGCCCTGATCGGCGCGCTTCAGGTATATCTCGCCCCGCGCATCACCCGGCACGGCTGCCTGGTGGAGGTGTACGGCGAGGGCATCCTGATCCTGGGCGACAGCGGCGTAGGCAAGAGCGAGACCGCGATGGAGCTGGTCAACCGCGGCCACCGCCTGATCGCCGACGACGCCGTGGAGATCAAGAAGGTCTCCGCCCGCTCCCTGGTGGGCAGCGCCCCCGAGGCCATCAAGCACTTCATCGAGCTGCGCGGCATCGGCATCGTGAACGTCCGGCGCCTGTTCGGCACCGGCGCGGTCAACGAGAGCGAAAAGATCGACCTGGTGGTCAAGCTGGAGCAGTGGGTGGACGGCAAGCAGTACGACCGCTTCGGCATGACCGACGAGACCATGAATATCCTGGGCCTCTCGCTTCCCGCCCTGACCATCCCGGTGAAGCCCGGGCGGAACCTGGCCATCATCATCGAGGTGGCCGCCAAGAACAACCGCAACAAGCGCATGGGCTACAACGCCGCCAACGAGCTGGCCGAGCGCCTGTCACGCCAGTACGGCGCGACCGAATGACTTCTTGTTTTTCCGGACGGATGAAGGAGGATACCGCCATGAAGCTGAGCTTTTCCACACTGGGCTGCCCGGCCTGGGACCTTTCCCGGGTGGCCGAAGAAGCAAAAAAGAACGGGGTCGACGGCGTCGAGCTGCGCGGCCTGGGGGGCGAGCTGGATTTCCGGAAGATCCCGGAGCTTTCCCCGGACAACATGCAGAAGACCCGCGCGGTCCTTTCGGGGATCGAGATCCCGATTTTCGGCTCGTCTCTGGTGATGGACCGGTCGGCCGACCGGGAAAAGACCCTGGAGGACGGGCGGGACCTGATCGACCTCTGTTCCCGCGACGGCATCGGCCTGATCCGGGTCTTCGGGAATCAGATCTTCCCCGACGAGGACGAGAAAAAGGCTCTGGAGCACATCTCCCGGGGGCTTTCCGACCTGGCCTCCTACGCCGAGGGCAAAAACGTGGAGATCCTTCTGGAGGTCCACGGCAACCTGACCAACCTCGCGCGGCTTCAAACGGTGTCCGAGGCGGTGCCCTCCCCGGCCTTCGGCATCCTCTGGGACGTGGCGCACACCGATAAAGAGTACAAAGACGGGTTCGCCGCTTTTTACCGGCCGCTTCTTTCCCGGATCCGCCACGTGCATATCAAGGATCACTTCCGGCTTCCGGAGGGGACGAAGCTCACCGACGTGGGCGCGGGCGAGATCCCGCTCCGCGCCATCGTCGAAAGCCTGCTCGCGGACGGATACGCCGGCTATTTCTCCCTGGAATGGGAAAAGATGTGGCATCCGGACCTGAGAGATCTTGAAGAAGAGCTCCCCCGGTTCGTCTCCTTCATGCGGGAGATCGGCTGATGGGACGCTACGCGATCCTGAAGCGCTTTGAAATCATGCGGGAGGAATTCGTCTTTCCCGAAAAGCTCCCCATGGCCTACGCCTATCCCTCGAAAAAGCCCCCGAAAAAGCTTTACCGCGGTCTCGGGCGCGAGGAGCGGGATCTCTATGACCCCCTCGCCCCGGCGCTCTCCCCCGGGGGAAAAGAGCTGATCGCCGCGCTCGAGGAGGGGGAGACGCCCTTTTCCGCCCTGTGGGAAAGCCGGGAAAAGACCCTTCTTTACGCCGCGTCCTTTGGGGACGCGGAGGATTACGAGATCGTATATCTCGCCTCTCCGGATGAAAAAGCGCCGGAGGATCTTCTCCCGCTCGGCTTCGACGCGGGGTACGCGCCGGAGGAGGAGCTTTTTTCGGCGGTGTCGGATCTCTTCTTCTTTCCTCTCTGGCGGCCCGACGAAGGCGGGAAGGCCTTTCTCCGGGAATTTGAATCGCTGAATGGAAACGGGCTTTTCTCCTCTCCCGGGGAGGCGCTGGCCCTTGCCCGCCGGTATGAGGAGACGTTCGGAGACGATTCGCTTCTTCCCCTCGCGGTCTACGCCCTTCCGGAGG
>CACYBP010000026.1 GCA_902772625.1 Oscillospiraceae bacterium | reverse complement strand
CGGAGATCATCAATTCGACGCATGCCCATGACGGCCGGATCATCGCCGTGGGCACCACCTCCTGCCGGACACTGGAATCGGCGGCGGTGGAAAAGGGGCGTCTGAAAGCCGGCTCCGGATGGACCGATATCTTTATTTATCCCGGATATGAATTCAAAATGCTCGACGGTCTTCTCACCAACTTCCATCTGCCCGAAAGCACGCTGATCATGCTGGTTTCCGCTTTTGCGGGGAGAGAAAACGTGCTTGAAGCATACGAAGAGGCCGTTCGGAAGGAATACAGATTCTTTTCCTTCGGGGATTGCATGCTGATCGCCGATTACGGCAAGGAGGAAAGAAATGGCGCACTTTGAAGTGCTGAAGAAAAACGGATACGCGCGCCTGGGTCTTCTTCATACGCCGCACGGGACCGTGAAGACGCCGCTTTTTATGAACGTAGGGACTCAGGCCGCCATCAAAGGCGGTCTTTCGGCCGGGGATCTGGAAGAGATCGGATGTCAGGTGGAGCTTTCCAACACCTATCATCTCTCGGTCAGACCGGGCGACGAGGTTATAAAGGCCTGCGGCGGGCTGCACAGGTTCATGGATTGGAAACGGCCGATCCTCACCGACAGCGGCGGCTTTCAGGTGTTCTCCCTGGCGTCCCCCAAAAACATCCGCGACGACGGCGTTCATTTTCAATCCCACGTGGACGGAAGAAAGATCTTCATGCGCCCGGAGGACAGCATGCGCATCCAGGCCAATCTCGGCTCGGATATCGCCATGGCTTTTGACGAATGCGTCGCAAACCCTGCCGCACGTTCCTACGTGCTCGCCTCTCTGAAGCGCACCACCGACTGGCTTTCCCGGTGTGTAAGCTCCCATGAGGAGCTGATGAAGGACGAGACCGCTCCGAACCGGGATCAGATGCTGTTCGGCATCAATCAGGGCGGGACCTACGCCGATCTGCGCGTGGAGCATATGAAAAGAATCGCCGAATTCGATCTTCCCGGGTATTCGGTGGGAGGGCTTGCCGTAGGGGAGAGCACGGAGGAAATGTACGGGATCCTGGACTCTCTGGCCGAGCATATGCCTTTTGATAAGCCGCGCTATCTCATGGGCGTCGGGACGCCTTCAAACATCGTGAACGGCGTGATGCGCGGCATCGACATGTTCGATTGCGTTCTTCCCGCGCGCAACGCCCGTCACGGGCATCTTTTCACCCATGAAGGGCGGATCAATCTGAAAAACAACCGCTTCGAGAAGGATATGCGTCCCATCGACGAAAGCTGCTCCTGCCCGACCTGCAGACGCTTTTCAAGAGCCTATATCAGGCATCTGATGAAGGCGGAGGAGGTTTTGGCATTGAGACTCTGCGTGATCCACAATCTGTGGTTTTACAATCACCTGATGGAGGAGATCCGCGAGGCTGTTGAAAACGACACGCTTCCGGAGATGCTTCGGCGGGCTGAAGAATACGAGCGGCATGAAAATTGAGCGGGCCAAAGCAAAAAATGATTGAAAGCCCCACCGAGTTGTGATACAATAATCAAGTATACAAACAGTTTGTTAGGAGTGATCTTTTTGAAGAGCAAATGGTTCAAGGTCCTTTACGGTACGGTTTTCGCCGCCGCCGCTTCGGTTATGATGGCGGTCGGCGCTTTTGCCGAAGGCGAAGCTGCCACGCAAACGCAGACGACTGCCGCCGGCGGACTGAACAGAAATTCCATCATCACCATCGTTCTGATGGTTGCCCTGGTGGCTGTGATGTACTTCGTCATGATCCGTCCCCAGAGAAAAAAAGAGAAAGAGACTGCCGAAATGCGCAACAACATCCAGCCCGGCGATAAGGTCGTCACCATCGGCGGCGTGGTCGGCAAGGTCTGCAGCGTCAAGGAAGATGTGGTGACCATTGAGACCGGGTCCGACAAGGTCCGCATCAAGTTTGTCAAGAACGCCATTTCCAGCGTGCAGAAGCCCAAGGTCGACGTGGTGGAAAAGAAAGAGGACAAGGGCGAAAAGAAGCGCAAGGTCCTCAGAAAAGTCGAAAAGAGCGACGCTGAAACCACTGATGCCGCTCCCGCCGCTGAGAATGCTCCGGCTGAGGAGCCGAAGGAATAACCGGAATACGTATGGATCTCTCCGCATACAGTGAAGCAAAACGATATGCGGAGAGATTCAACTATGAATGAAACATCCCGTAGAATCAGGATCGCAAGGCTTCTTCTGAAGCTTCTTCTTTTATCGGTGACGGCGATCCTCTGTATGACATTATTGTCAGCCGCCGCGGCAGGACTTCTGATGCCGCTTCGGGAAACCGCGAGAAGCCTGTTTTACGGCGTCGCGGCGATCCTGACCGTTCTCCTTACCGGTCTTCTGACCGGAAGGCTGGCGGCTGCCCTGATGCCGGTCCGGGGGCTTGCCGCCGGAGCACTTTCCGCGATGGGCGCCTTTCTTTTGATGCTTCTGGCCGGATCCTTTCTGAATCAGGGGACGCTCTTTTCTCTCTGGACGCTTTCCGAAGGACTCATTCTGCTGTTCGGCTGTCTCACGGGTTCGCTCATAGGAGCGTCGAAACGATGACAGAATTCATCGAGAGAGGCCGGTTCCTGTACCGGAGAGATCTGATGGCGGCGGTTTTGATCCTGCTCTTTTTCTCCGGCGGAGTCGCGGGTTCGATCGCTTTTGCTGCGGGGCTGCCCGGCGGCCCGTATGCGGCGGGCAATGCGGAGGTACAGGCTTATTGGAAGCTTCTTATCCCGGAATTGGCGTCGGTCCTTATGCTTTTTGCCTTTTCCCTGATCGGTGCGGGGATTGTACTGATCCCGGCGTTCTGCTTTTTTCGCGGCTTCCGTCTGGCGTCGGTCATCACCGGACTCTTCGCGGTTTTGGGACCCGGAAAAGCAGGGTGGATTTTTCTCGCGGAATGCCCGAGGCTCCTGCTCTTTCTGTTGCCCGTGATCTCTCTGGCGCTGGATGGGTTTGAAAACGCTTTGAGGATCGTCAGAGGAAGACCCGCCGTGACCGGTGAGAAGCTTTATCTCCTTTGGAACGCGCCGCATCTCTGGCGGGCGGCAGGCATGCTGCTTCTGATCGCCGGCGAGGCCGCTTTCCGATATAAGCTTTTCTCATCGCTTCTATCCTGAAGACAGATAACCTTACGAATGATAACGTGATAAAGGAATCCTTGCTATGGCCGCACATTTCAATCTGAAGCTCTATAATTTCGAAAAAGAAGGAAAAGGCGTCGAAAAGGACGAAAAAAAGCCCGTGGCATTTCTGCGGGTATTTATCCTGTATTTCCGGAATTTCTGGAAAATGACGCTTTTCAATCTGACTCGCTTCGGCGCGGCGGTGCCGATCCTGGCGCTTGCCGTTTCCGCCGTCGTCATCATGATGGGGGAGGAAGCCATCAATTCCTTCATCATGACCGAGGATTTCCAATCCTTCAATCAGTCGTATCCATGGATCATGATCCTGGTGAACGTCTATTATTTCTTCACCGGCAGCTCACTGAAGATGGCGCTCGGCATTCTCTTGCTCACGGGTTCGGTTTTGGTATTCGGTCCCCTTTCGGCCGGTATGGCCTATATTTCCCGCAATACCTCCCGGGAAGAGCATACCTTTGCCTCTGACATTTTTTCCGTCGGCTGGGAGAATAAAAAGCAGGCGATCCCCATGGGGATCCTGGATCTGATCGCAACCTTCGCGATCCTTCTCTATTTCTTTTACGATTTTGCCGCGATGAATCCCGGCTACGGCATGCTGATGGAATTCCTGAAGTACTTTGCCGTGGTGGTGTACGTATTCTATATCGTCATGCGCGTTTACGCGTACATGATCATGGTGACCTTCGAAATGCCCTTCGGAGAGATCCTGAAAAACGCGTTTATACTGACCTATTCCAATCTTCCCAGGACGCTTCTGATCTGGGCGACGCTGGCGCTCGTTGTGTTCCTGAATATGATTCTGCCGCTGCCGTCACTTCTGCTTCTGCCTCTTTTTGACATTTCCTTCGTGTCCTTCGTGGCCGGGTTTACCTGCTTTGGCCCGCTGGACCGGCTGATGATCCAGCCGACGGTGAAGCTGATCGAAGAACAGAAGGCGAAAGAGAAGAAAGAAAAGGACGAAAAAGCGGCCGCTCTTGAGGTGCTCCGCGCGGCCAAACCCAAGACGAAGAAAAAGAGATAAATCAAAAAGATAGTGCAGAAAACCGGGCCTTGCTTCGAAGTAAGACCCGGTTATGCTTATAAATCATGCTGAAATCAATCCATATCGGCTTCTGCGGGATCGGGATCCTCCGCATCGGGTCCAGGAGAATCAGAGCGGGCAGGGGAGGGCGCCTTGACGCCGGCCAGGGGGTTATGCTCGATGGCGCTTTTGACCTGTTCGTCGCTTACGTGGGTATAGATGCGCGTGGTATTCAGACTTTCGTGCCCGAGAACCGT
>CACYBP010000025.1 GCA_902772625.1 Oscillospiraceae bacterium | reverse complement strand
TCTGCCGTCGCCCGTTTCCGGGATCTCCGGAGGAAGCTCCGGCGCCCGGTTCAGGAAGGACGCCTCCGCCGCCCGGCGGATATGCAGCCGCACGTTCAGATAGTAAGGATCCTCCAGCTCCTCCGATTCGCTGTGAAGGATCAGCATAACGACCTTTGTCATGCCGCGTCCCGGCCGCGCGGGGCGGTACTGCAGCTCGTCCGCCGCAGCCAGAATGCGCTTTCTCGTTTCGTCCGAGACCGAAAAAGACCTGTCTATATTCAGAACCCGCGACACAGCCGCGGGCGAAACCCCCGCTTTCGCCGCGATCTCTCTGACAGCAGCCATGGATCCGCTCTCCTTTATCCGATATACGTTAGTAAATAGCTCTTATTTGTTTACTAAACTAACGGTATTATATCCTCTTGTCTTGCAGTTACCAACGGGTAACCGACAAAAAAAATCCGGCTTCACAGGGAAACCGGATTTTTCACAAAACCGCGTTTATCGCATGGTCTCTATTCTTCGGCGTTCTTCTTTGCGGGCACGAGCTTTCCGCCCTCCAGGCGAAAGACCTCGTCGCAGATCCCGAGCATCGCTTCCCGGTGCGTCACCGCGATCAGGGTCTTTTCTTTGCGCAGAAGGGCGATCGCCCGGAGAAGCGACGCCTCGGTATCGCCGTCCAGGGCCGAGGTCGCTTCGTCGCACACGATCACCGGCGCGTCGGAATAGACCGCCCGGGCGATGCCGATACGCTGGATCTGGCCTCCTGAAAGCTGGACCCCGGCCTCTCCCACCTCGGTGTCGGGGCCGTCCTTCAGAGAGTCGACGAATTCTTCCAGCCGGGCGATCCGAAGCGCTCTCCGGAGCTTTTCTCCGTCGCCCCCGTCCGCGCCGAAAACCACGTTGTCGCGGATGGTGCCCGCCATCATGAACACCTGCTGGGGGATCACGGCAAAGAGCTTTCGCCACTCTCTCCCGGCGGTATCGGCCTGCTTCCCGTCGATCAGGATCCTCCCGTCCGTGGGCGAAAGCAGCCCCAGGAGAAGATCCAGAAGGGTGGTCTTCCCCTCCCCCGAGACGCCGGTGATGCCCACCGCGCCGCCCCGCGGGATCCGGAGATCCAGCCCGTCCAGGACCTTACCGTCCCGCTCGGGATAGGAAAAGGCGATTTTTTCAAAGGCGATCTCCTCCCGGAAGGAGACCGGCGCCCCGTCCTTTTCGGGGGGCTCGGCGTCCATTTCGCGCATGGCCTCCGCCACCCGGTCCAGTGATCCCTCGTAATACCCCGCGTAGCTGACGGCGTTGGAAACGCCGCCCACGCAGGGAAGCACCCGTGCCGCAGCGATAACGAAGGCCGAAAGCACCGGGATCAGGGACGAAAGCTCTCCCCCGGCGTGCACCCGGATCAGGAGATACAGAAGCACCGCCGTTACGGTGCAGGCCTCGATCAGGCGGCCGGAGGCGCCCTGAAACGCCCGCTCCACCATTTTGGCCTTCGTCAGGCCCTCGACCTCTTTTTCATACCGCTTTTCAAAAAAGCGCTCCCGTCCGGTGATCTTCACGGTCTTGACGCCGCGCAGGGTCTCGATCACGACGCCGTTGCCCCGGCCGAGGTATTCCCGGTATCTTTTGCCCCAGCGCCGGAGGAAGGGGCGGATCAGCCTGAGCACCGCCACGTATTCCGCCGCCAGCACCAGAGACAGGAGCAGCGCGATGCCCGGATGGATCGCGATGACCACGCCCATCAGAATCACGATGACCGTAAGATCGGTGAAAAAGGTCAGGACGTGGTTCAGAAGCGAGGCGAAATAATCGCTGTCCACCGTCACGGTGCGCAGGATCTCCCCCGAATCTGCCGTGAGGAAATAGGGATAGGGCCGGGAGGTATAATAGTGGAAAAGCTTGTTCTGGATGCGTCTGCGCACCCGTGCGGTCGCCCTGTGCTGGGCGTAGGACTGCAGGAGAAGGAAAAGATTCTTCAGAAGGAACACGGCGATCAGGAGAAGGATCAGGACCGTTATCGTTTTCTGCCGGTCCGCCCCCGAAAAAAGCGTCGCAAGAAGCCCTCCGGGATCTCCTGCCGCGCCGTCCTCCGGCGCCATGATGCCGCTCACCAGCGGGATCACCGCCGTGATGCCCAGGGATTCCAGCCCGGCTCCCAGGAGCATCATCAGGAAAAGCGGCAGAATGAGCCGCTTTTCCGACGCGGTCAGGACCGCCAGCGTTTTTTTCAGAATGCGCTTCATCAAAGGATCCTTTCCCATTTCCGGATGATCTCATCCGGCCGATACTTGACGGCCGAGGCCGCCGCGCGCCGCGCCACGCTCTCCCGGAGCTCCGGATCGCCGGCGAGGCGCTCCATCGCCCTGAGCAGAGCCCCTTCGTCCCCTCTGGGGATCACCAGGCCGTTCACGCCGTCCTCAAGAAGCTCCTCCGAGCCCGCGCAGTCGGTGGAGATCACGGCAAGGCCCATCATCATCGCCTCCATCAGAGCGTTGGAAAGCCCCTCGTAATCCGAAGAAAGCACGAACATCTCGGCGTCGCGGATCTCCCGGTGCACGTCGTCCGAAAAGCCCTCGATCCGCACCGCGCCGCAAAGGCCGCAGGCGGCGACGAGGCTTCGCATCTCCTCCTCCATCATGCCCTCTCCGTAGAAACAAAGAGTATACCCGGGGTGGGTCCGGTGAAAAGCCGCGAAAGCGCGGATCAGCATGGCGTGGTTTTTCTGCGGCATGAATCGGCCCACCGCCACGATCTTTTTTTCCTTCTTTTCCGAGGCCGCGCAGGTGACCTCCACGGGATTGTGGATGACGCAGCTCTTCTCCCGGATCGCGGCCGGGAAGGAGCTTCTCACCCGTTCGGACTGGAATACGGTCAGGTCGGAGCGGGAGAAGGCGTAAAGGCCGTGTCTGCGGTACTCTTCGCTTTTATAGGCGGGATCGTTCCGTTCCGAGGTGATCCTTCTCCCACCGCCCAGCGCCTTGACGTTATAGACGTTGGGGCGTTCCAGAAGGCTGACGGTGGCGTCGATCCGGTAAAGGAGCCGCAGGACCGAGATCCAGAAAATCCGTCTGACCACGGTCAGGCGAAAGCGCATCCGCCGGAGGACCGGATTTTTCAGAGCCGGTCTTTCCCGGTGGGAGATATCCAGCTTTTTCACCCGGGGATCCAACGCGTAGGCGCCCTTTTTCCGGTCGTAATACAGGATCCACACCCGGTTCCGCGCGGCCAGCGCCGACGCCAGACGGCAGGCCACCCTCTCGGCGCCTCCGCCGTACAGCGTGGAGATCAGGACCATCACGCGCTTCTTTTTCGCGCTCTCTTCCTCGTCCGGAAGGCGGCGCGTCGTTCTGACCCGGAGGATCGCTTCCGGGATCTCATGCCTCAGCTCAAGCCTGACCCAATCGGATTCTCTCTGCGTGGAAAAGACGAAGTCGTCGTATTCCCCGCGGCCGTTATGGAAAGCGCCGCACCGGTAAAGCCGGCAGGACGGATTGGAATTCGACGAGAACCCCGCGCGCCCGTTTTCAAAGGCATAGCAGTTCCAGACCTCGTGCGCGGCGGGCTGGTTTTCTCCCCCGAGCTTGAAGCCCGTCCCGGATCCCGCCTTATCCCGGTCCCGCGAGGAGGCTCTGCCGTTTTCAAAGGCGACGCAGCGGTCAAGCTCCACCGCCCCGGTGGGGCCCCAGATCGCCTTGGCGTAAAGATCGAAGCCGTCGTCCGCGTTGTGGTGCGCGACGCAGGAGAGGAACCGGTTCCCTCTTCCCACCCGGAGCTTCGCGCCGAAGCCGTCGGCGTTGGAGAAGACCGGGTCGACGTTGTGATGGCTTTCGCAGGAGACGACGGCGTTATCCGAAGGCCATTCGTTCTTCTCCGCGCCGGGACACGAAAGGATCAGGATCCCCGTGTCTCCGTTTTCCCGGGCCTCGCAGGCCTCGACCCGGTTTCCGTTTCCCGCGATCATCAGGCCGGAAAGCGGGCTCTTTTCAAAGACCAGGCCCTCCAGCCTCCAGAAATTCCCCGCGAGCACGGCGAGAGGAAAGTCTGATGAAAGACCGGCGCCCGAAAGGATCGCCTTCCCCCTGTTTTTCGCCCTCACCTTGACCGGCGCGTCCAGATCCCCGCTCTGTTCGGTCCGGGCGATCAGAGGACGGGCGAGAGGATAAAGGCCGTCCTCCAGAAGAAGCGTTGCCCCCGCCCGCGCGCGCCGCCAGGCGCTTTCCAGGTCCAACGGATCCTCCGCCGTGCCGGAGGCCTCCGGTCTTCCCGCGGGGGAAACCACCGCCTCGCCCCGGATCTCTTCGTTCCTTTCCGGAGAGGCGCCGCGGTAAAGCTCTTCCCAAAGCTCCCGTGGGAAGGGGTAGTCGGGCACGTGATACCGGATCTCCTCCGCAGGAGTCGGGGCAAGCTTTCCCGGCACGGTCTCAAAGCTGACCTCCGTGACCCGGATCCCGAGCTTTCTCGCCGCGGCAAAGCCAATAAAGAGCTTTTCCGACTGCTTCGTAAGAAAGTCGGAGCCCCGGAGCGTGAGCTTTTCCCCGGAAAACTCCGCCTCGAACCCCTCGTCGGTCTTTCTGAGAAGAAAGCGCTCGCTCTTTCCCTGCGGGAAGCCGGAGGCTTCCTCCCGGAAAAGGCGGCTCTGATCCAGACGGCGCACGGGTCCGAATTCCTTTGCCTCCGGGCTTTCATACCCTGCCACCGCGCGCATCCCCGCGCGCCTTTCGCGGCCGAAGCGGCCTACGAGAAGGCTGTTGCGGTGCCGGCACCCCTTGTCTTCCGAGAAATCGGTGTCGAAGGCCACGAGGCCGAAGCCGGACTGGTAGTCCGGCGTCTCCTCCGGCGAAAAGGGGAAGGTCTCGAAGGACGCCGCCAGGGTAAAATTCTTCCTTGCGGGATCCAGAACGGTATACAGGCAGAGAAAGCTGTCTTCGGAATCGCTGAGTTTTCCCCCGCGGCAGAAAAGCCGGAGTCCCTCCGGGTCGGCCGGGCGGCTTTCGCCGGTCTGGATGCGGATCTCTTTCCCTTCTTCTCCGTAAAAACCGTCTGCGTTTCCGAGCCCCTTCAGTTTCCACTCCATAAATCGGATCGTTTCCTCCGTCCCATCGTATAGAAGCCCCTTTCGGGGACGCGCAGCGCCGGAAAAGCGCTGCTATAAACACGTCTTAAGCATATTCTTCACAACAATTAAATTAGATTATAATATAATTTTTCTCTCCTGTCTACCCCTCTTTTTTCCCAAAAATGGAGAAAG